>JAPLSK010000079.1 GCA_026398675.1 bacterium
GATTTTAATCCCCGCCGCGTTCACCCCTCACCCCAGCCCTCCCCCCCACGGGGGGAGGGGGCTACGGCAGCCCTCACCCCCATCCCCGTCGGCGCGCCGCTGCCTGAATGTAGGGCGGGGATTCCCATCCCCGCCGCGTTCACCCCTCCCCCCAGCCCTCCCCCCAAAGGGGGGAGGGGGCTATGGCAGCCCTCACCCCCATCCCCGTCGGCGCGCCGCTGCCTAAACGTAGGGCGGGGATTCCATCCCCGCCGCGTTCACCCCTCACCCCAACCCTCTCCCTAAAAGGGAGAGGGGATAAAATGTAGGGCGGGGATTCCTATCCCCGCCGCTTTTTTCTAAGGTAGCCCTCACCCCTATCCCCTCTCCCACAGGGAGAGGGAGACAGCTTCACCCCTCACCCAGGCCTGTTCCTAAAGGTAGGGCGGGGATTTTAATCCCCGCCGCGTTCACCCCTCACCCCAGCCCTCCCCCCAAAGGGGGGAGGTGGCTATGGCAGCCCTCACCCCCATCCCCGTCGGCGCGCCGCTGCCTGAATGTAGGGCGGGGATTCCCATCCCCGCCGCGTTCACCCCACACCCCAGCCCTCCCCCCAAAGGGGGGAGGGGGCTATGGCAGCCCTCACCCCCATCCCCGTCGGCGCGCCTCTCCCACGGGGAGAGGGAGGCCGCTTCGCCCCTCGCGCCGGCCGTTCAGGCGTTGACCAGCCCCACGATCCACAGCGCCCAGAACGCCAGCAGCAGCCCGCCCCAGAAGAGCGCCTTCGGGCCGATGAACTTCACCTCGGGCGTCACGGCCCGGCGCAGGAAACCGAAGGCGCAGCCGATCCACCCCAGAAAGCCTATCACCACGGCCGCCGACCAGAGGCTCATCCCTCACCCCCCCGTTGCGCCGTCGCCACCGGCGGCGAAAATTTGCATAAGTTCCACGGCCGCCTTCGCGGAGACCCCGGTGAAATCGTCATCGGCGAAGAGCACCAGCAGCAGGTTTCCCGCCACGGTCCACCGCCGCGGGGGACCGTCCCCGCCTTCCCAGCGTTCCCCGGCCTCCCGGGCCTTCGGCTCGTCGTCGAAGGTCCAGAAGAGGAGGTCCACCCCCACCAGGTTGCAGCGCAGCGCCCGACCGCCGTTGGCGCCGTACTGGTTGGGGTCGGGGTTGGCGATGGGCGCCAGGGAGTAGCGGGAGTCCTTGAGCCGCTCCTCGACCCGATCCAGGTCGGCCTGCGAGTCCCACAGGTGGAGGGTGACGTCCGACGGAGCGGAACCGGTCTGGGATCCCCCTTGGGCGACCGGCGGTTCGTCCCTCATGCACCCGACGGCCAGGAGGGAGAGGATGATTGCGACAGCGGGAACCAACGGGACCGCGCGCCTGGGGAGACGACCGGCCGCGTGCGCGGTGGACCCTTCTCGCTCGTCAAGACTGGATGCGGGTCGGTTCATGCCGGGCGGATTTAAAAATCCTCCAGGCTGGGAACCAAAAGGATGGGGACGTTGGTCAGCCGCGACAGCTCCGTGATGACATCGTCCGGGGCGTTGTCGTCGGGTCCCAGCCCGAGGGTGATGATGTCGGCCTCCTCCTCGGTGGCGACCTGGGCGATGACCTGGGGTGCGCGACCGATGCGAAGGAGCGTGCGGACGTTTATCTTGGCCCCCTTGACGTCGTACAGGGATAGGGCCCAGTCCCCGTCCTGCCACCGGCTCTCGTCCTCTATGACGTGGAGGACCAGGAGTTCGGCGCCGAGGTGCTCGGCCACGTGGATGATGTAGGCGCCCTTGTGCCGCGCCGGGACGCTGCCCGAGGTGGTGGCCAGAATCCTCAAACGTCGGCCGCCTTTGCGACCGAAGATTCCAAGGATACCCTTTTTCAAAGACCCTCCCCCTGACGTTTTGGTGGAAAGGAACCGGAACCGACCACGAATACATTATAGCCCAGCCGGCCGCCTTTGGCAAACACGAACCCTTGACAGAGGTGGGGCTCCGGGTTAAGCTTTTTGCGTGGTAAAAGCTTGGCTCATCCGCTTCTGGTCCCTCGGCTCCCTCTTTCTGGCGGCTATCGGGGCTCTTCTGGGGCTCCTTCCCTTCACCACGGTCTGGGGCGTAGTCCTCCTGTCCGTCTCCCTCGTTTCCGGGGCCGTGCTTCTCGTCGTGGGGAGGGGCCGTTTCGGGGAAGCCTGGCCCAAGGCGGTCCGTTTTTTCAACTGGTGGACCGTGGCCCTCGCCGTCTTCGCTCTGGCGCTGACCCTGGTGCTCACCGGCGCCTTCGGTGGTTGCGAGCGCGAGGTCGAGAGCGCGGCCGAGGGGGCGCGGAGCCGTGAGATTGTGGGTGAGTGATGAGGAGGTCCGTGTGACGGGAGGGAATTTCACGACCCGGGCGCTGGGGACGGCCGCCCTCACCGCGGCGCTCCTGGGCCTCCCCGTGGCCGCGAACTACCTGGTGCTGCCCTTCTTCGAGGCGTACCTCGAACCCTGGTTCTGGCCCACCCTGGCCGCCGTCGTCACCCTCTTTACCTTCATCCGGCTTCTCATGCTCGCCCGGCGCGCCGGGGAGGCAAGGCCCTTCCGCACGGCGCTCCGGGGGATGATCTTCCTGGGACCGAACGACCACGCCGCGCGGTCGGTCCTGCCCGCCGTGGTCTGGCCGCTCTGGGCGGCGGCGATCCTGATGGGTTTCTGCGCCTGCGGGGCGCTTTCGGTCTGGCCCGGCGCCGCCTTGTCCCTCGGAGACGAGGCCCGCTCCCTGGTGGCCCAGCTCCGGTTCACCCTCCCCTTCGTCCTCTGGCCCGTAATCAGCCTGGCCCTGGGTGTCTCCGCGCTCGTGGTCGCGCTTCGGAAAAGGCGTCCCGTCGTTTTGTCCGTCGTCGCCGTGGCTCTATCAATCCTCTTCGTCGTCGGACACTACTTCCTGCGCTCCGTGGGAGCCCAAATCAACGCGAGTTCCGAGGAGATGCTCCAGGATGAAATGCAGCGGATGATAGAGGAGGCGGAGACGGATTGACGCAATCCATTGACAGCTAATCTATTCTACATTAAAATCTCTTGGGGATTATCGGATTAATCCGCATCCGGTGGCCCGCAGGGGGCGTTGCGGGGCGACTCGGGTTCACAGCAGAACCACTCGGGAACCGTGAAGAAGCTCAGCGTATTCATCGCCAAGGGCGGCACGGGCAAGACGACCACCGCGGTCAACCTGAGCGCCGGTCTGGCCGAGCGCGGCAAGCGGGTTGTCCTGGTGGACGCCGATCCGCAGGGCTGCGTCTCCTCCTACTTCAACATCGAGCCCACCGGGGGGTTGGCCGAGCTCATCCTCGGCGAGAAAATCAAGCTGGTGCGGCTGCGGAACAACTTCGTGGTGATGACCTCGGGCGGATCCCGCCTGTGGGACGTGACGGGCAAGCTGAGCCAGGCCCCCGAGCGCCACACCCAAGTCTCGCGGGCCTTCGCCCGGCTGCGCGATTGCGACTTCATCATCTTCGACTGTGCCCCGAGCCTCGACGTGCTGACCTACAACGTGCTCAACTACACCGGCAACGTGCTCGTCCCGGTTTCGATGGATTACCTCTCTGCCCTGGCGGCGGTGGAGACGGTCAACGCCATCCACCGGTTCGGGGAGACGAGTAACGGACGGGTCTTCGGCGTGCTCCCCACCTTTTACGACAAGCGCACCCGGATGTCCCGAATAATCCTGCGGATGATCAAGGATCATTTCGGCAAGCTGGTGACCGAGACCATCATCCGGACCAACACCCAGATAAACGAGGCCCCGAGCACCGGTTCCACCGTCTTCGAGCACGCCCCGTACTCCTACGGCGCCGCCGATTACCTGAACCTCGTGGACGAGATAGACTCCAGGCTCTAGGCGCGCCGGCCGGGTCGGGGGGTGACGGTCGAGCGGGCGTGGCGATAATCGGTGTGGAATCGGTGGGCGTGCACCCTCGACACGTGAAACCCCCGGGATGCACGGATTGCGAAACCGATGACCGAGCGGCAACCTCGCTCCCGGTGGAACTCCCGGGGTACGGAAATTGCTGTTCACATTGGGTCGAAAAGCTGGTAATCTTTCCCCTGTGCATCCGGGTCCCATGACAGCGGTAGATCGCTGGGCGGTCTGGAAGCCCTGTCTTTAACCCCCTGTTTTTCGGGCTCGATTCAGACCGGTCCGGACCCCGTTCCGCGGCGGCAGTACCGTACAGGACAGGCACGATGTACGGGACGGCCCGCACCGGCCTAGAACCTAAAGCTTCGGGAGGATAGATGGCCGCAGAAAAGGCCAAGAACGGTGAAGCGGTACTGGAGATGATCATCCTGAAGAAGCGGATGCACTGGTCTGAACGCGGCTTCAGCATTTTATTCTCCTGGGTGATGATCGTGCTGGTCGTTGTCGGAGGCTTTTTCACCTCGCGAATCATTGACCTGTTCGAGAGTCAAGGGGTCTATCTGGACTTATCCACGTGGGTGTTCTGGATTCTCGTGATCCCGTTCATAGCCAATATATACGTCACGCGTCTGTCCCAGCCTTTCTACGCCGTGACCGACACCCGGGTAGTCATGACGAAGTCGTACTCGAAGGATGTGGCCGTGGCTCTCCCCCTGAATGAAATCGTCCGGGCGGAGATAGTCTCGAAGCGCGGCGGTTCCGGTAACGTGAACATTTACACCAACGTGAACAGCGGCAACCGCCTGCTGATAACCAGTGAAGGGGAGTTCGGCGTCGCCTCGATGGCGAACGTGGCCAAGCCGGAGATCTTCGTCAACACGCTCAACGCCGCCAGGCGCAGCCTGAGCATGGGCGGCGAGTAGGGGTACCGTTCAGGCCCGGGGTTGTTCATGGGACAATTCGAGTGCCCATCCTGCGGTCGGTCCATCTCCTCGGACTCAACCATCTGTAAATACTGCGGCGAACCGGTGAAGTCGTCGCAGGCAGTCGAGTCCACCCTTTCCAACACCATCGCTTGTCCCGAGTGCGGCCATACGGTCAATGCCGGTTTGGATGTCTGCCCCCACTGCGGTTTCGAGCGGAAGGTCGCGAGGAAAAAGGCCCCCCCGAGGACGAAGCCGGAGAAGGCCCCGCCTCAGGTGATCGTCCCGCGGAAAAAGGCCGCCGTAGAGGCGCCTCCGGTCGCGGAGGCCACCCCGCTTTCCGTCGTCAAAGCCGCGCCTCCACCGGAGGTTCATGCCGCCGAGTATAAAATGAGCCCCCCAGCTAAATCGGAGCCGGCCACCCCGACCAGGGAGCTCCGCACCCGGACCCCCGAGCCGCCGACCAAAATAGACCAGGAGCGCATTGACGCCGCGAGGCGCGCCACGACGACCACCACCGATCTCCCCCCGCCTCCGGGTCTGGACGAGAACTATCTGCCGGAGCGCCCCGAGGGTCTAATCTCCAGCAAAATCCACGTCTTCCTCCGTGGTCTGCAGCTCGGCGTCAAGCCCACGGACTACCCCGCCCTCATCACCAACATCCGCTCCCACAAGGTCAAGCTCAACGATTTCATCTACGACGAGGCGCGGAAGGCCTGGCGGACCATCGCCGACATGTTCAACCTGCCCGAGATGGAGTGAGACAACGGTTCGAGTTGGCGGCGCCGGCATCCTGACCTTCACATCCCACCGGGCCCGGCCCGGTTTTTAAATGATGTAGCGTCCCCGGCGAAACGAGCGAAGCGAGCTATGCCCCTGGCAAACCGAGTAATGCCCCGGCAAAATAGAGCAGCACCCCCGGCGATACGAGCGTACCGAGCGAACCGAGCGTAGCGAGCTACGCCCCCGGCGTACCGAGCTACGCCCCCGGCGAACCGGGTAACGCCCCAGCGAAACTGGACGGATGCCGCCTGAAATGGCCTTTTACTTCTTTAAAACACCGAAGAGACTGGCGGTCTTCCTCCTCCTGACCGCCGCGGGACTGCTGGCGGCGGCGCACCTGGCCGTCGGCTGGCTCTGGCCCGCGGACGACGAGGCGCGGGAGATTCAGGAGAGCCTCGCGACCGCGGACGAGGGCCTTCGCTGGGAAACCGCCGGGCGCGACCTGGCGCTGAATCTGGTCCTGGACGGTGTCGAGGTGGGCGGGCTCCCCGCTCGGCGGTTGACCCTGGGGGCGGACAGGGTCGCCCTGGAGGGGGCGGCTCTCGGGGTGGACGAGCTGGCCTCGCTCGCCGATATGGCGCGCGCTTTGGGAAAAAGCGGCCTGTCGCTCGGGGGAACCCTGGACCTGGGCCGGGGGCTTTGTCTCATCGGTGTGTGGAACGGCGTCGTCGCGGACGATAGCCTCACACTGGCCGGGGACGCCGTCCTCGACCGCCGGGGGCGCGAGCTCGAGGTTTTCACGTCATTTCACCTCGCCCGTGGGGCAATTTGCCTCACCCTCGAGTCGGAGGGGAGCCTGGTCTTCGGACGGCTCGACTCCGGGGGCTTTTTCTTCTCCCCCCGCCTGGAGGCGGCCGAGCTGACCGAGCTCTGGGGTGATGATCCGATTCAAGCGGTCGGAACCGTTTGCGGCATGGGCTGGCCCGGAGAAAATCGCTGGCTCGTCTGGGGCTCCGGCTTCGGGCTGCGCCGGCGCGGGGCGCCCGAGGAGTTCTCCACCGGGCCCTTCTTCTTCGAGTACAACGGGGGGGACTGGACCGCCTGGCTGGCGGGCATGGGAACGGCCCGCGGAACGGACGGCGGCCTCGCCGAGCTCTCCCTCGCCGCCGACCTGGACGTCCGCCACCTGGCCCGGTCGGTGCTTCCCCTGGGCAGCACGGGGTCCGGCCGGGTTGGGTGCGAGGTCCTCTTCCACAGGCTGCAAGCGCCGCGGCTCTCCCTCACCGCCGAGGGTGTCGCCCTGGGCCTTCCCGACGGGACGCGACTGTCCCTCGAGGGCGCCTTGTCTCTGACGGACGGCGTCCCCCGGGCCGACTGCCGCTTCGACACGGGGGGCGGCTGGCTGGCTTACGGCGTCGAAAGTGACGGGCGCTCGACCCTGGCCGGGGAGGGCGTCGCGCTGGACGCCGCCTGGCGTGGCGGTCTCAAGCTGCGCGAGCTAGTCCCCCTACTGGGATTGCTGGACCTCGAACCGCTCATCGCCCCGCGGACCCTGAAGGTGGAGCTCCCCGACTGCCGCTGGGGTGACGCGCCGCTGGGAGACTTAAGCGGCGTCATCCTCCGGGAGCCCGGCACCTGGACCGCCAACCTGACCTTGGATACGGACGGCGGCCGGGCGCGGTGCGTCTGGCTTCTGGACCTTCTCGGCGGTCAGCGGATACGGGGGAGCTTTCGAAACCTGCCCCTCGCGCTCATCCGCGTCCTGGGGGCCGAAGAGGCCGGTCTGGAGCCCACCGGCGGGCGGATGGATGGAAATTTGGAGATGACCCTGCAAGGGGCCGAGCCGGATTCCCTCGCCCTGAACCTCACGGCGACCGGGGTGGAGGCGCCGCTGCCGCCATTTTTGGCCTCCCTGTGGCGCTGGGCGGACACCGGCGCCGACCCTCCCGCGCTCACCGGGGCCGGGCTCGAATTTTCCTGGAGCCTCCAGGGCGGCGAGCCCGGTGAAATGGCCCTCCGCTTGACTTCCCCCGACCTGCGTGTTATTTTAAGCCCCGGCAGCCGGGCGGCCTGGGCGGGTGCGTTGGACATCTCCGGGCGCCTCGAGGTGCCGCCGCGGGTGGCCCGGCGAATGTCGGAGAGAGGCGTTCTCATCTTCCGCACCCCGAGCGGCTGGGGCGCGGTGCCCTTCCACCTGGGCGGAACCTGGACCGATCCCCAGCCACGCCTCGATCTCGTGCAGTCCCGGCTCCTCGCCGCCTCCGAGCCTCCGCCCGGGACGGTGGGCTGGTAGAGCGGAGAGTTCCGAGAGCTACCCGTTTACGGATGACCGCGCTGGAGGGCCCATCCCATGCCGCTTGGGGATGATAAAGGCGGTCGAGCATCGTAGGTCCGGGATAGGAATCCACCCCATGCCCTTCGGGGACGAAAGCCGATTTTCCGCGCGACGATAACCCTCCCGGAGTCCACCCCATGCCTTTCGGGGACGAAAGCCCCGCCGCGCCGAGGAAGGCGAACCCGGCGCCCGTCCTGGCCGAGGCGATAGACATCGCCCGGGAGGCCGGGGCGCTCCTCTCCGACCTCTTCTCCAAGCCCCGCGAAGTGGGGTACAAGGGGAGGATAAACCTCGTCACCGACGCCGACCGCGCCGCCGAGGAGCTGATTCTGGGGCGCATCGGCCGGGCCTTTCCCGACCACGCGGTCATGGCCGAGGAGTCCTCCGGCGGCCGGCTTCCCCGACCCGATCCCATGCCCCGCCATCTCTGGCTGGTGGACCCCCTGGACGGCACGACCAACTACGCCCACGGGTTGCCCATCTACGCCGTTTCGATCGGCCTCTTGGTCGAGGGGGTACCGGCGCTCGGAGTGGTGTACGATCCCTCCCGCGACGAGCTCTTCCACGGCGGCGTCGGGCTGGGCGCCTACCTTAACGACCAGCCGGTCAGGGTCAGCGCCGAGGCCGACCTCGAGCGGTCCATCCTGGCCACCGGCTTCCCCTACGACCTGCGGGTTTCCGCGGACAACAACCTGGAACACTTCACCCGGTTCAGCTACGCCTCCCAGGCCATCCGGCGCC
>JAPLSK010000080.1 GCA_026398675.1 bacterium
GAGGCAGCGCCGCATCGGCAACTGGCCCCCTTACGTCCGCTTGGCTTCACTCGTGTTCTCGGCGGAAAAGCCGGACGCCGCCCTGGCGACGGCGGAGAAGACGAGGCGCGCCATCCTGTCCGCATTCGTGGAGAGCGGCTACGACGAGCGACTGGTGCAGCTCCTCGGCCCGGCCCCGGCGCCGTTGCAACGGCTGGCGGGCCGTTGGCGGTTCCAGCTTCTGGTCAAGGCCTCGAGCGGCGCGGCGCTCTCCCTGGGGGTGGAGACGGCCTTGCGGACGGGGACGGGCGGCGCGGTACGGCTGACCGTGGATGTGGACCCGGTATCCCTGATGTAGCGCCTTGACCGGTGGACGGGCCGCCGGTATACTTGGGGCGCGTCCACAGTCCACCGAGGAATTTTAATGAAGAGCCCCTTCGACCGCATCCGAGAGCGTCTGGCGGCAATTACGGCCGCGCCGTCGCGGATATTCGGCATCCGAGGCCTGACCCTCATCGAGCTGATGATCGTCCTGGCCATCATCGCGATTCTCATCGCCATCGCCGTGCCCAACATCATAGACTACATCTCCGACGCCAACCGCACCGCCTGCATCACCAACCAGTCGAACCTCGAGGTCGAGATAGCGCGGTACAAGTCCACCCACCCCGGCGCCCATATCGGCCCGGCCGGGGCGCGGCTCTCCGATCCCAACGCCCACCCCAACGCCCAGGAACTGATGGCCAACTCCTCCAGCTCGGAGAACATCCGCCGGATGCTCACCTGCCCCGAGGCCGGGAACGACGGCAGCGCGCCAGGATACCACTACGCCTACTCGGACGATCAGGGGCACATCGAGTGCGCCGTGGACAACGCCGGCCTGGTGCGTGCCGAGGGAGCCGACTTCAACCACGACCGCTTCAACGTCGAGGAAAAGTAGCCGCCGCACCGATTAGATAAAAGGACAAGGGGTTTTAACCCCTTGCCTCATTCCATCCCCACCGCCAAGAACACCCCAAGATAAACCTGTCTCGCGCCGATGCCGGATTCGACCGGCGACGCTGGCGGACAATCGAGGAGTAATCATGAAGATCGCCTTCGCGTTGCTTTTATCATTCGTCGTCGCGGCCCTGGCCATCACCGAGCCCCCGCTCTATTTATACGAGATGCAGCGCGCCGCCGCCGATAACCCCCGGGTCGGCCCCGCGCCGCCCGGAACCGCCGAGTACAACATTGGCGACCACCTCCAGCTCTGGAAGTAGAACCTCGACGGCCCCCCGACCCAGGAGCTGGTGAACTGCACCATCCGCGGCAAGAGCGCCCACGGATACGTCGTCACGGACGACACGGTCTGGCCGAGCCAGGTGAACCAGACCGACGTCAACCAGATCCTCGAGGCCTGGGAGAACTCCTCGGACGGCCCCCGCCCCGGCGACGGCATCTACGAAATTGACACCACGACCTTCGGGCCGTGCCCCGACGAGATTGACGGAGACCCGCGCGTGTTCCTCTTCTACTACGACCTGGACATCTCCGCCGACGGCTTCTGGATGTTCTACGACGAACACCACGACGGCGATGACGAGTATCACTCCAATGAGCGGGAGATTATCTACCTGAACAGCTCGGACAACGACCCCGGCGGGACTTACATGATCGCCGTGGCCGCCCACGAGTGCGAGCACATGCTCCACTGGAACCAGGACCCCGACGAGGACTACTGGGTGGACGAGGGCTGCGCCGAGCTGGCCATGTTCCTCTACGGGCACCCCGACAACATCAGCGGCTTCAACGGCAACTCGGACAACGACCTGACCGGTTGGAACGGCACCTGGTCCGACTACATCAAGACCTACCTCTGGACCCTCTACCTCTACGAGCACTACGGCGAAGGCTCCGCCGACCCGACGGACCTCATCTGGGAGCTGGTCCACGAGCAAGCCGACTCCATCGCCGGGGTGAACAACGCCCTGGACACCGTGGGCGCCGGGGCCACCTTCGAGGAAATCCTGCCCGACTGGGTCGCCGCGAACTTCCTCGACCTGGCGGACGAGGACCTCTTCGACGGGCGGTACAGCTATTTCGGCGAGGATCTGCCGCTCTTCACTCCCGCCTCGATCCACAACCAGTACCCCGCCTCGGGCTCCAACAGCCTCTCCCGCTACGCAGGCGAGTACGTGCTCTTCGTGGAGCCCGGGCGTGGACCTGAAATCTCCGACGTCGCTGCCGCAATCACCGAGTGGCTCTACGGGACCTTCGACGGCCAAGACGCATCCGACTTCACCGTGGATGTCCTGCGCATCAACTCCGGGGACGAGGCGGACACCGAGGTCGTGCGCCTGGACCTGGACTCGGAAAACTGGTCCACCTTCGACGCGCCGGAATTCCCTTACACCCACGATAAGGTTGTGCTCACGACTACGAGGCCGACCGCGGCGGGGCCCGGGACCTACGACTACCACGCCGACGTGAGCGAGACCGGCGTCGGGGACTCCGAATTCAACGCCACGCGCACCGGGGACGGCGTCCTGGCCGGTTGGAGCTTGACCGAGGCGCGGACGGTCGTTCTCCTCCGCGAGGCCGGGACTGGGGAAACCCCGGTAGTCCGGCTGGATTCCAACGAGGGCCGCTACCTCGACCGGGAGGCCCCGGATGCCGGCTGTTCCTACGTTCTCGAAGTGACGGACCTCTCCGGCCTGCGGACGCGCCTCGGACCGGTGGAGGTGGGACCCGCCGAGAGCGGCCGCGAGGGGCTCACCCTCAGCGCGCCCTACCCCTCGCCCTCCTCCGACCGGGTGACCTTCGAATTCACCATCCCCGGCGACGGGGAAGCCCGCTTCGCCGTCTACGACCTCGCCGGCCGGGAGGTGTTCTCCACGGCGGCAACGCCGGCGGAAGGCCGCGTGGTGTGGGACTCCTCGGCCGCTGCTCCGGGGGTGTACCTGGCGCAATTGATCGGAGAGGGGGGGACGGTCGGCCGCCGGCTGGTCATCGTGCGCTGAACCGGCGACGGCGCAACTTTAGAACAGGCAAGGGGTAAGACAAGGGGTTTAAACGAGCGAACCGAGCGAACCGAGCGAAGCGAGCTACGCCCCCGGCGAACCGAGTAACGCCCCGGCGAAACCCCTTGTTCACCCCTTGTTTCAAGGGGGATGGCGCAAAGTCATCCCCTTTTCGCGCCGGGGAGGTCCGGCGACCGTGGCGGCTGTGGTAGAATAAACGTCGGGATAATTCGTCGTCTCCGTCCGCTCGAACCAATCCGCCACCCGATTCCCGGGAGTCACGCCATGCTCGATCTGTTCCTCTTCTCCGGCAACGCCCACCCCCGTCTGGCCGAGGACATCGCCGCCTACCTCCACACCCCCCTGCGCAAGCGGATTCTGGACCGTTTCGCCGACGGCGAGGTGCGGGTGGAAATTCACGAGAACGTGCGCGGCCGGGACTGCTTCGTCATCCAACCCACCTGCGCCTCGCCCGAGGCCACCGTCAACGACAACCTGATGGAGCTTTTGACGATGGTGGACGCCCTGCGCCGGGCCAGCGCCCGCCGGGTCACCGCCGTCGTCCCCTACTTCGGCTACGCCCGCCAGGACCGCAAGGACAAGCCGCGCGTTCCGATAACGGCCAAGCTGGTAGCCAACCTCCTGACGCGGGCCGGGCTGGACCGCCTCCTGACCCTGGACCTCCACGCCGGCCAAATCCAGGGCTACTTCGATATCCCGGTGGACAACCTCCTGCCGCGCCCCCTCTTCCTGCGCGAGCTGCAAAACTTCGACCCCACCGAGCTGGTCATCGTGGCCCCGGACGCCGGCTCGGCCAAGATCAACCGTTCCTACGCCGACCGGCTCGACTGCGGCTTCGCCATCGTGGACAAGAGCCGCTACTCAACCGACGCTTCCAAGGCGCTGACCCTCATCGGCGAGGTCGAGGGCAAGCACTGCTTCATCATTGACGACATCGTGTCCACTGGCGGAACCATGGTCAACGCCGCGCGGCTGCTCTCCGAGCGGGGAGCCAAGAGCGTCCGCGCCGCGGTGACCCACGGCGTCTTCTCCGGGAAGGCCTACGAGAAGCTCGCCGACTCGGTCTTCACCGAGTTCATCGTCACCGACTCCATTCCCCTGCGCCCCGGCGCGCCCGATATAATCCGGACCATAAGCGTGGCCAAGCTCATGGGCGAGGCCATCCGCCGGACGCACTACGACCTCTCGATCAGCGTCCTTTTCCTCTAGATGAGAAAACTCCTCCTAGCCGCCCCCGTTTTTCTCCTAGCGACGGCCTGCTCCGACATCGGGCTGGGGCCCGTCTGGAGCGAGTGCGCGCTGCCGGGCGGCCCGGCGCTTGGTCTGCGGGACATCGCGGCCGGCCCGACGGGCGAGGCGTGGGTCGTGGGCCGGGTAGGAGAGGCCTGGTACTACGACGGGGACTCCTGGGAGGAAAAATACAGCGGTTTTCACGAATACGATCTGACCGGCGTGGCCCCGGACGAGGGCGGTCGCTGCTGGGCGGTGGGGTTCGACAATCAGGAAAACGGGCGCATTCTCCGGTACGACC
>JAPLSK010000081.1 GCA_026398675.1 bacterium
GGCCACGAGTCGCCTGGTGCCCGCCATCTTCGAGACGCACCAGCGCGCCGACGGGTCCATTGCAATCCCCGAGCCGCTGCGGGGTTACGTGGGGGGGGAGGTCATCGGCGGGAAGTAGACGCCCCCGGGCCGTCAATCACAATGTAGGGCGGGGACTTCAGTTCCCGCCTTTTTCAATGGTAGCCCTTACCCTGGCCCTCGTAAATGTAGGGCGAGGATTCCTATCCCTGCCGCTTCCGCTTCTTGCGATGACGTAGGGGCCGACCTTCAGGTCGGCCCGTTTGTTTTAAGGTAGCCCTCACCCCCATCCCCGTCGGCGCGCCGCTCCCACGGGGAGAGGGAAATCGCGCCGACCCTCACCCCGGCCCTCGTAAATGTAGGGCGGGGATTTTAATCCCCGCCGCTTTAATAAGGCAGCCCTCACCCCCATCCCCGTCGGCGCGCCGCTCCCACGGGGAGAGGGGGCACTACCGGCTGACGACCAGCCGCCGGGTCAGCGACCCCGACTCGGTTACCAGGCGGTAGAGGTACACGCCGCTCGGGGCGGACGCGCAATCCCAGGTCGCCTCGTGGCGCCCGCCGGTCAGATTTTCGTTGACCGGCGTCGCCACCCGCCGCCCGGCTAAATCAAAGACCGTCAGCTCCACCGGCCCGGCCTCCGATAGGGTGAAGCTGAAGGTCGCCGCGTCCCGCGCCGGCGAGGGGTAAGGGAGCGACAGGTCCATCGCCGGCCCGTCGCCCAGGCGCTCCGCCTCCACCGGACCGACCCGCAATCTCCCCCCGTCCGCCCGGAGAATTTCCAGCCAGTACCGGCCGCCCTCGGACCTGTCCAGCCAATTCAACCGCCCCGAGCCGCGTAACGGCTGGTCGTTGAGAATCTCCGCCTCGCGGTAGAGCGTGTAGCCCGCGTCGCCCGGATCGGCCAGCCAAGTCAACAGAACGCCCTCGTCGGTCCCGCGGGCGGAGAAGGCGTACTCGTCAGCGGAGGAGTCGTCGGCGGACCCGGCGACCACGTCCAGGTCGCCGTCCGAGTATTGGTGCCAGGCGGCGATAAGGAGCCCCGAGTCGGCGGCGGCGATGACCGGCGCCCAGCCCTGCGCATCCTCATCGGAGAGCCGCGTCGGGCCGAACCAGGCGTCGTAGTCGGGGTTGTACTTGCTCACGTAGGCGTAGCGCCCCGAACCATCGTTCGCCCAGTAGACGCACCAGGCTCCGAGGCCGCCCTCGGCCAGGGACGGCGCGTGGGCGGCGATGTCCAGCGGTGTCACCCGCTCGGCCGCCGTCCAGCCCGAGCCGTCGTTACTCGCGACGAAGACCGCCGTGGTCTCGTCGGTCACCCCCTCGAAGGCGCACCACAGGATGCCCTCGGAGTCGCGGAAGAGGGTCGGGTTGGCCGCCCTGCCCCCGCCTCCGTCAATAGCTTCCGCCGCGCCCCAGCCGGAGCCGTCGTTGTGGCGGACGCGGATGGACACGCTCCCGTCGGCATCCCGGTACTGGCAGGCGAGGTACACCCCGTCGTCCCCGTCGCGGCAGAGGGCGGGCTTCCCGGCCTCGTCGCCGGAGACCGCCGCGGGCGGGGTCCAGCTCGTCCCGTTGTACCGGCTCCACCGAAGGTACGCCCCGTCGGAGCCCCAGCTCTGCCAGACTAGCCACAGCCGGTCCGAGGCGTCCGCCGCGAGCGCGGGGTAGAGGTCGTAGCCGTCGAGCAGACCGATTCTGGCCGGCGTGCCCCAGGCCCCGCCGTCGGCGGAGC
Organism: bacterium; assembly: GCA_026398675.1. Classification (NCBI taxonomy): domain Bacteria; species bacterium. The sequence goes on from JAPLSK010000081.1 coordinate 1,754, forward strand.
TCGCGTACCACAGGTCGTAGTCGTAGGTGTCGCCGTCGAATTGGGTAAAGACGCAGTGGCAGCCGTCACCGGTGCGGGCGAGCGCCGGTTGGTACTCCCAGTAGGTGGCGTAGTCCAGGGGCCGGGGGGCGGACCAGGAATCGCCGTCGAAGAGGCTGGTGTAGATGCTGGAACGGCCCTGCTCCGCGGAAACCCAGGCGCAGACCGCGCCGTCTCCGGTTCCCAGGAGCGCCGGGGCGATGTCGGAGTGCGCCGAGGTGCTGACGGGGTGCCAGTCGTCGAAGTCGCCGTCGGGCGGGGCGGGCTGTTTGTGAGAATCGGCCAGGGGACCGCGCGAGCCGCCGTGGAGACACAGCGTGCCGTCGCCCAGGATGTTCAGCCCGTAGTACCAGTACTTGTAATCGGCGCTCATCCCGGGGTAGATGTTCGCCTGGGCCCAGGCGAGGAAACCCTCCCCGATGGAGTCCCCGGCGCCCAGCCGCGCGTAGAAACCGTAGTG
>JAPLSK010000082.1 GCA_026398675.1 bacterium
GGTCGTGCTGGGGGCCGGAGCGGCGGCGGCGGCCGTCTTCTTCGACCACCGCAAGCTGGCCGGCGCCGCGCCTTTCCTCTACGCCGCCGTCCTCGTACTCCTCGTGGTCGTGCTGTTGATTCCCGTCGCCGGAGGGGCGGCCCGGCGCTGGCTCACCCTGGGGCCGGTGAACCTCCAGCCCGCGGAGCTGGCGAAGCTGGCCTTCATCCTCGCCGGCGCGGCCTACCTGGCCCGGCGGGAGGAGAGGCCGGGGTTCAAGCGGGTACTCTCGTTGACCCTGCTGGCGCTGGTTCCCACGGCAATGGTAGCCGTGCAGCCCGACCTCGGCACGGCCTTCGTCTTCATCCCGCTGACCCTGACGCTCCTCTACTGGGGCGGGGTGCCGGGTTGGAAGCTGTTGCTCCTGTTGGCGCCCCTGGCGGCGGCCCTCGCGGCCTTCACCGAGGTGCCCGACTGGCTCGCCCGCGCGGTGGACCCCGGTCTCCTGAGCTCGCCGCTGGGGGCGGTCTTCCGGCCGTGGTGGTGGCTGGGGATGGGCGCGTTGGTTACGGCCTGGCTCATCGGCCGGCGCAGGAAGGAGCCGTACTTCGGCTTTTTGCTCCTGGCGACCGGGGCGGCGAGCGTCATCCTCCCCCTGGGCTGGAACCTCCTGAAGGTCTACCAAAAGCAGCGGGTGCTGATGTTCCTCGACCCCACCGCCGACCCCAAGGGGGCGGGGTACAATCTCATCCAGAGCCGGATCGCCGTGGGCTCCGGCGGCGTCTGGGGCAAGGGCTTCGGTCAGGGGACCCAGGGGCAGCTCGCCTTCCTGCCCGAGCGCCACACCGACTTCGCCTTCAGCGTCTGGGCCGAGGAATGGGGGCTGGTCGGCAGCCTGGTGGTGATTCTGCTGTTCGCGCTCCTTCTGGGTCGGATGCTCCGGGCGGCGGGGCGTGCCTCCGACCGCTTCAGCTCCATGGTGGTTTACGGGGCGACGGTGATGCTCGCCTTCCACGCCGTCTTCAACGTCGGGATGTGCCTGGGCCTCTTCCCGGTGGCCGGGCTGCCGCTGCCGTTCTTGAGCTACGGGGGGAGCTTCGCCCTGGTCTCGTGGCTGGCGGTGGGCCTGGCGGCGGGGGTGGAGCGCCGGACCCGGTCGTCCGTTTTTTAGGAGAAAGATGAACCGATTCGTCGCCGTCGTCGCCGGTCTGGACACCTCGGGTGGGGCGGGGCTGGCCGCCGACCTGCGCACCGCCTCGGCGCTCCGCATCCCCTGCGCCGCGGTCCTCACCGCCGTGGCCGTCCAGGATGCCGAGGGAGTCCACGCCGTATTCCCGACGCCGGAGGGGGCCTTCACCGCCCAGCTCCGGGCCGTCCCCTGGAAGAAAACCGGCGCCTGCAAGCTGGGGATGGTCTACCTTCCGGAACTGCTGGACCTGTTCCTCGACGCGCTGCCGGATGGGATTCCCCTGGTGGTGGACCCGCTGCTCGGGGCCACGGCGGGAGGGTCGCTGGCCGCGCCGGGCCTGGAGGAGGCGCTGGCGGCCGGGGCCTTCCCCCGGGCGACGCTCGTGACCCTCAACCGCGACGAGGTCCGCCGGTTCTCGGGGGAGGATTTCACCGATCTCGCCACGGCACGGGGGCTGGCGCCCCGGCTGGCGGAGAGGCTCGGGACGTCGGTGCTGTTGAAAGGCGGTCACCTGAGAGGAACGCCCGTGGACGTCCTGGCGGTAGGTGGCTGTCTGTATGAATTCTCCGGCCGGCGGGCGAAGGTCTCGCCCCGGGGGACCGGCTGCACGCTCTCCACGGCGGTGGCGGCGTATCTGGCCGTGGGGGATGAGCTGCCGGCGGCGGTGGGGCTGGCCCGGGAGCTGGTGAACCGGGCGGTGGCGGCGGCCTATCCCGGGCCGGCGGGACCCGTCCTGGCGCCGTAAGTGTCGGTCGGACCGGCGACGACCATACCCTCCCCGGAAGTTGGAAAAAATGGATAATTTGACCCGACTTTAAGGAGCGACCGTGCAACTCTCCGACTTTCCCGAGCTCAACGACGGCTTCACCGGGTTTTACAAACGGGTGTTCGCCGACGGCGCCCTGGACCGGAAAACCAAGGAGATGCCGGCCGTGGCCTTCGCCTACGGAAACGGCTGCATCCCCTGCGTCAAGACCCACGAGGCCAAGGCCCGACGCCTCGGCCTGACCGACGCCCTGTACCGCGAGCTCGTCGCCGTCTGCGAGGTCATCGCCGCCGGGGGAGTGCGCGAGCGGTTCGTCGAGAGCGCGGGCTAACGCGGGCCGTATCATCGAATTAGCATAATAGAATAAACCGGGAAACGCCGCCCTTGACCGACCGCTACCGCTGTGCTAGGCTCACCGACGGACGTTAAAATTTTCGACCGCGAGGAGGACGCATGGCTTCCGAGTTCATCGTGACCGGCACCGACGACAATTTCGCCGCCGAGGTGGAAAAGCATTCGGGCGTGGCGATGGTTGATTTCTGGGCCACGTGGTGTGGCCCCTGCCTGGCCATCGCGCCCGCCGTCGAGGAGATAGCCGAGGAGTACCAGGGCAAGCTCAAGGTCGTCAAGGTCAACGTGGACGAGAACCCCAACGTGGCCGCCAAGTTCGGCATCCGCGGCATCCCCACCCTCCTCTTCTTCAAGGGCGGCGAGGTGGTCCGCCAGGTGGTCGGGGCCCAGCCCAAGAAAAAACTGGTCAAGACCGTGGACGAGGTGCTCTAGGCCGTCCCTCTCCCCCCCAGGGAGAAGCTCGCCTACGGGTTGGGGT
>JAPLSK010000083.1 GCA_026398675.1 bacterium
CCACCGACACGACCGCGTCGGTCTCGGCGACCAGGGCCTTTACGACGGGCAGGAGGCGCTTAATCTCCGTGTCGGCGTCCACCGGGAGGGCGCCGGGCCGGGAGCTCTCGGCGCCCAGGTCCAGGATGTCCGCCCCGGCCGCGAGCATCGCCCTCGCCCGTTCCAGCGCCGCCCCCACGTCGTCGCCCACGCCGTCCCCGGAGAAGGAATCGCCCGTGAGGTTGACGACCCCCATGACCAGGGGCCGGGAGAGGTCGAGCACCCGGTCCCGCACGTGCCAGACCGGCACGCGGTCGAGCGCCGCGAGGGTCCCGGTCAGCTCGTCGCCCAGAGCGCCCAGGCCGAACTGCTGGCCCCGGAGCTTTTCCGCGATGAGCCCCAACTGCCGCCGCGTCCCGCCGAGCACCACGTCGGTGGAGTCCACCCCGCGGATGACGAGCCCCTTGTGCACCGCCGCCTCGGCGCCCGCGGCCAGCGCCTCCTGCTTGAGAATCGTGGCCATGGCGTGCCCAACGTCGCGGATGTGAAAAACGTGGAAGCCGAGCTTGGAGGTCATCAGCTCCACGCCGCGGTCGGAGACGCCGGCCCGGCGCATCAGGCGGGCGGCGTCCTCGGGTGAGTCAATCCGGCAGACGCGGGGGTGGTGTTTCATATCAAAGCCTAGAGGGGGAATCCCCCCCTCTTTTGCATGTTCGGATACATTCCCGGTGGGGATTACTCCAGGTCGCTCCGGTGGTCCTCGCCCAGGGGCGGGGAGGCCTCCCGGCGCTCGTCACCGGGCCAGACGCCGATGTTCTCGGTGAAATCGCGCTCCTCGGGGGTGCGCTTCCGCTCGGCCTCCAACCGGGCCTTCTCCTCCTCGCGCAGGTGGGGCAGCCGGCGGTCGTCGGGGGGCAATTCCTCGCCCCGGATCAGCGCCTCCACCTCTCCGCCCTCGAGTGTCTCGCGCTCGATGAGGGCCCGGGCGATGGCTTCCAGTTTGCCGAGGTTCCCCTTGATGAGCTCGGTGGCGCGGGAGTAGGCGGACTCCACGACGGCCCGCACCTCGCCGTCTATGATTCTGGCGGTCTCGTCCGAGAAGTCGCGGTGCTGGGCTATTTCCCGGCCGAGGAAAATCTCTTCCTGCTTCTTGCCGAAGGCGAGGGGGCCGAGCTTTTCGCTCATCCCCCACTCGCAGACCATCCGGCGGGCGAGGTCGGTGACCTGGTTGATGTCGCTGGCGGCGCCGGAGGTGGTGGAGCCCAGGGCCAGTTCCTCGGCGGCGCGGCCGGCCATCAGCACCGCCAGCCGCTTCTCGAGGTACGACTTGTCCAGGTTGAGCCGCTCTTTATCCGGCAGCGGCATGGTCAGCCCCAGCGCCAGGCCCCGGGGGATGATGGTCACCTTGTGCAGGGGGTCGTAGTCGGGCAGAAGGATGCTGACCAGGGCGTGGCCCGCCTCGTGGTAGGCGGTGACGCGCTTGGTCTCCTCGTCTATCCGGCGGGAGCGGCGCTCGGGGCCCATCAAGACCTTGTCGCGCGCCTCCTCGAAAATCTCCTGGGTGATGGAGGTCTGGTTGTAGCGGGCGGCCAGAATCGCCGCCTCGTTGGCCAGGTTGGCCAGGTCGGCCCCGGAGAAAAACGGCGTGCCCCGCGCGATGCGCCGCAGGTCAACGTCGTCGGCCAGCGGTTTGTCCCGCACGTGGACCTTGAGAATCTCCTCGCGGCCCCGGATGTCGGGGAGGTCCACAACGATCTGGCGGTCGAAGCGCCCGGGGCGCAGGAGCGCCGGGTCCAAAACGTCCGGCCGGTTCGTCGCGGCCATTAAAATGACCGTGGACTCGCTCTCGAAGCCGTCCATCTCGACGAGGAGCTGGTTGAGTGTCTGCTCGCGCTCGTCGTGACCACCGCCCAGGCCGGCCCCGCGGTGGCGCCCCACGGCGTCCAGCTCGTCCACGAAAATGATGCAGGGGGCGTTGCGCTTGCCGTTGGAAAAGAGGTCGCGGACCCGCGCAGCGCCCACGCCCACGAACATCTCCACGAAATCGGACCCGGAGATGGAGAAGAACGGCACGTTGGCCTCGCCGGCCACCGCCCGGGCCAAAAGCGTCTTGCCGGTTCCGGGGGGGCCCACCAGGAGCACGCCGCGGGGAATCTTGCCCCCCAGCTTCTGGTACTTTTTCGGGCTCTTCAGGAAGCTGATTATCTCGACCAGCTCCTCCTTGGCCTCGTCGCAACCGGCCACGTCGTCGAAGGTGGTCTTGTTCTTGGACTGGTTGATCAGGCGGGCGCGGCTCTTGCCGAAGGACATGGCCTGGCTGCCCGCGCCTTGCATCCGCCGCATCATGAAAACGAACAGGACGACTATCAGCACCACCGGGCCCAGGGTGAACAGGATTGACAGGAACGTCCCCTGGCTCTGGTCAACGGAGACGGTGACCCCCTTCTCGGCCAGCTTGTTCAGGAAATTTATGTCCACGCCGGCGATGCTGGTGGTGAACTCGGTGAAGGTGTGGCCTTTTTGCGCCGGATTCTCGATGGAGGTCTTCAGGACGCCGTGGAGCTCGGATTCGGTGATGACGACCGACTTGACGTTGCCGGCCTCGATCTGCCTGTAGAAGAGGGTGTAGTCAATCTCGTCGCCGCCGGAGGGTCCGGCGAAGAGTTGCAGGAGCAGGATGGCCGCGCCGAGGATGATTATCCAGGGGAGGATGGCTTTTAATATTTTATTCAGTGGAGCTCCTTTTCGGGCGCGGATTCCCCCATGTTGGATTTACGCCCAAACGGAAGCGGGGGTTGCACGCCTATGCGCTCACCGGCGCGGGAATTTTACCAGCGCGCCGGGAAAGAGTCAATAAAAGCCCGCCGCCGCAATCTAGGGTGGGCTCGACCCATCGCCCGGCGGGACGACTGCGCGGACCCTCACCGGTCCTCCGGCTCCAGAAGGGCGATGAAGGGGAGGTTGCGGTAGCGCCCGGCGTAATCCAGGCCGTAGCCCACCACGAACCCGTCCCCGGTGAAGGTGAAGCCGGTGTAATTTACGTCCACCCGGTGAAGCCTGCGTCCCGGCTTGTCCAGAAAC
>JAPLSK010000084.1 GCA_026398675.1 bacterium
GCGCCGACTATCATCGCCGCGGCCTCGTACGCCGGGAAATTGACGTCGGGGATGAGCACCAGTTCCCCGGGGTCGACCAGGGCCTGGATGCTGAAGAAGATGAGCGGCTTGGCCCCGGGGGCGATGACGACCTCGGCGGGACGCACGGGGGTGGAGTAGGTCCGGGTGAGGTGCTCGGCCACCGCCTCGCGCAGGACCGGAAGACCGGCGCTGGGGGCGTAGTGCGTCTGCCCGGCGTCCAGGGCGCCCTTGGCGGCGGAGATGATGTTCGGCGGCGTGGGGAAGTCGGGCTCCCCAACCTCCAGGTGGACCACGTCAATCCCCCGGGACTCCAGGGCCATGGCCTTCTGCTTTATCTCGAAGCCGGTCTCGCGACCGAATCCTGTCAGGCGGTCGGCAAAACGGATGTCATCCGCGGCCACGTTTTCTCCTTTGTCTTTTTTTTAAAATCCACGGCGTTGGCGGATCGCCTCGAAGGCGGCCACTCCGAAGGCCACGCTGGCGTTGAGCGATTCCACCTCGCCGAAGAGCGGGATGCAAACCAAGAAATCACAGGCCAACTCCACGGCGTGCCCGACCCCCCGGCTCTCGGCGCCCACGACGAGCGCCAGCGGACCCGTCAGGTCGGCGGAGTAGATGGTCTCACCGGCGTCACCGGAAAGCCCCACGCACCAGACGCCCAGCTCTTTCAAACGACGGAGCGCCTGGGCGACGTTCGAGACCACGGCCAGCGGCAGGTGGGCCGTCGCTCCGGCCGAGGCCCGCACCACGGTCCCGGTGACCGGCGAGGCGCGGTTGACGGGGATGACCGCGCCGTGGCACCCGGCGCACTCGGCGGTCCGCAGAACCGCGCCCAGGTTGTGCGGATCCTCCAGGTGGTCGGTTACCACGAGGAAGGGCTTCTCCCCGCGCTCCTCCGCTATTCCGACCAGGTCTTCCACCGTGAACGCCCGCCGGTCCACCTCGGCCGCCACGCCCTGGTGTCTCGGGGAACGGCAGATTTGGAGCAGTTCGCGCTCTGAAACAACGGTGACGGAAACGCCGCCCTTCCGGGCGTCGTTAGCCAGGGTCGAAATTTTCCGGCCGCGCTCGTGCGCCACATACAGGCGCATCACGCCGACCCCGGCGCGCAGCGCCTCCTGGACGGGTCTGTAACCGTAGATAAGATCCAAAACGGTACGCTCAACGCCAGCAGGCGTAGGTGATTTCGGTATCCTCGCCGGCCAGTGGCCGGCTCTCCATGGTTTCCAGATTGACGACGCGGCTCATCCAACGCGGATCGGAATAAACCGTGACGAGAAGCCATTCCCCGTCGGGACTAGGCCGGGGGAAAAGGACGAGGCCCTCGATTCCGGCCAGGCGCTCCGCCGTGGGCGATCCTTTCCGCTCCCACGGCTCGTCGATGCGCCAGACGGAACCGACGGGCACCTCCCCGGAGTACTCGAAGCTGTCGAAGTAGAGCGCGCCGTCGGGTGCGAACCAGGGCGAGCCCTCGTCGGACGGGGAGTCGTAGACCGCGAACAGCGACCCGGTGGCTATCTCGCAGCCCCAGATGCCCCAGTCCGCCTTCGCGCCGCCGGCGCCGTCACGGTTGCTGGAAAAAACGATTACCGACCCGTTCGGCGAGCCGTCCGGCGAGAGTGTCGGGGACTGGTAGTCGGCGTCCCCCGGTGTAAGTTGCCGGAGACCTCCGTCGTCGTAGATGAAAAGCTGCCAGCGGCCGGTCACCGGCTCCTGGGCGTCGAAGACGACCGAACCGTCGAGGGGGGCCGCCGCCGAGGACAGTCCGGCGGGGTAGGACGACAAATCGAACCGCCGCTCCGGCTCGCCGAAGCGGTCACCCGAGAAGGCGAGGGACCAGAGGGCGGGTTCGCCAGCTTCAGCTCCGGCCCAAGCCCAAAGCTCCCGACCGTCCGGGGTGAAGACCAGTTGATCCACCGGTCCGGTGAAAGGCAGCGCCACCGGTTCGCCGAACCGGAGCCCCTCGTCTCCCAGAACCGGCATGTAGAAGGCCCGGCTGGTGTCGCCTTCCCGGAGGACGAAGGCCGCGCCCATCGGCCGCCGCCCGATTTTGCAGGACGCCGCCAGGAGAAGACCGAGAATCAAGAGAATGCGCAGAGCGGTTCTCACCCGTCACACCTCGCTTTCGGGCCGGTTCGGCGAGCCGTTCGGCGAGCCGTCGGAGACCAGCGCCACCGCCCAGGCCGCGATGCCCTCGCCCCGACCGGTGCAGCCGAGCCCCTCGGTGGTGGTGGCCTTGATGGAGACCCGGTCCCGGTTCAGGCCGAGAACCCGCCCCAGCCTCTCGCGCATCGCCGGGACGTGGGGCGCCAGCTTCGGACGCTCGCAGGCGACGACCGCGTCCACGTTGACCACACTGAATCCGGCCTTGGAAAGCATCCCCGCCACCTCGGCCAGAAGGGCGCAGGAGGCGATTCCGGCATATCGGGGGTCGGTGTCGGGAAATTGTTGGCCGATGTCGGGAAGCCCCGCCGCCCCCAACAGGGCGTCCATCACCGCGTGGACCAGCACGTCGGCGTCGGAGTGCCCGGCGAGCCCCAGCTCGAAGGGAATCTCGACCCCGCCCAAGACCAGCTTTCGGTCGGGCGTCAGCCGGTGCACGTCGAACCCGATTCCGACCCTCATGGAAAAACCGCCTAAGCCGTTGCACGGTGTGGATTTTAGGTTTATCCCGCCGGGGTGTCAACACGGTCGTCTTCCGAGGTCTCACCCGCGGCGGCCCCTGATTCACCGGACGGAACCCCCGGCGTATGCTATACTTGCGGCGACGCACCACGACCCGATATGCTCATACGCATCCTCATCGTTCTAACGGTTGTCTCCACGCTCGCCACGGCCG
>JAPLSK010000085.1 GCA_026398675.1 bacterium
GTAACATCAACTCCGCGGAATTCGATAGCGCAAATTCCGCCTGCGCGCAACAGAACGGGCGGGCCCGAAGGTCCGCCCGTACGGTGATTTTCGATTGTCTAACCGTTGGCGCGCTTGGCGAGCGAAGAGCGCCCCATGGACTCGTAGGCGAACCCCATCGCGGCCACCTCCGCCGGGTTGTAGATGTTGCGTCCGTCCACTATCGCCGGCGTCTTCAACAGCTCCTTGACCCGCTCCAGGTCCGCGTCCTTGAACTGGTTCCACTCGGTGACGACCACCAGGGCGTCCGCCCCGTCGCAGGCCTCGTACATGGTGTTGGCGAAGGAGATGGAGAGGTTCCGCTTGGCGAGCTCCTCGGCGGCGGTCTCGTGGGCGATGGGGTCGTAGGCGCTGACCCGGCCGCCCTGGGCGAGAATCCCCTCGATGATGGCCAGCGACGGCGCCTCGCGCATGTCGTCCGTGTTGGGCTTGAAGGCCAGCCCCCAAAGGGCCACGACCTTACCCGACAGGTCCCCGATCATCCCGTTGAGCTTGGCCAGGGCCCGCTTGGGCTGCATGGCGTTGACCTCCTCCACCGCGGCCAGGATCTTGAACTGGTAGCCGTACTTGGCGGCGGTGTCTATGAGCGCCTTGGTGTCCTTGGGGAAGCAGCTCCCGCCGTATCCCACCCCGGCGTTCAGGAAGTGGCGGCCCAGACGGCGGTCCAACCCGGCCGCGTCGGCCACCGCCTCCACGTCGGCCCCCACCAGGTCGCAGATGTTGGCTATCTCGTTGATGAAGCTTATCTTGGTGGCCAACAGGGCGTTCGAGGTGTACTTGATCATCTCCGCGGACAGGCGGTCGGTGATGACGATGTTCTTGGTCAGCACCCGGTAGAGGGAGGCGACCTTCTCGGCGGCGTAGGCGTCGTTGGAGCCGATGACCACCCGGTCGGGCTGCATGGAGTCGCTGATGGCCGAGCCCTCGCGCAGGAACTCCGGGTTGGAGACCACGTGGAAGGGCTGCTTGCCGCCGGACTCCCGCACGACTATCTCGGTGACCATGTCGCCGGTGCCCACGGGGACGGTGGACTTGTTGATGACGATTTTGTCGGGCGCGTTCAGGTGGCGTCCGATGGTGGCGGCGACGGCCCGCACCGCCGAGAGGTCCGCCTCGCCCGAGGGCATGGACGGCGTCCCCACGGCGATGAAGATTATCTCGCTCTTTTTCACGGAGTCGCCCAGGTCGGTGGTGAAGCTCAGGCGGCCCGCGTCGGCGTTGCGTCGGACTATCTCCTCGAGGCCCGGCTCGTAGATGGGAATCCGGCCCGCGTTGAGCGCCTTGATTTTCTTCTCGTCTATGTCAACGCAGATGACCTCGTTGCCGAGGTCGGCGAAGCAAGCTCCGGTCACCAGGCCGACGTAGCCGGTTCCGACGACGGCAAGCTTCATCAGCTCCTCCGGGGTGGATCACCGGGTTCCCTGGGGGGCGCTCCCGGCGACGGCTCGGTCAGGTTGAAGGGCCGCCGGTTCCAGCGGCGGCTGCGATAAATACTCTAAACAGGGTCTGCGCCGGTCACCCGGATGCGCGGTTTCCCGGGTCGCAATCGTCGTCCAACTCCAGTCTCCCCTCCGCCATCACCTGGGTGTGCGGCTCCCCGGCTTCTCCGCCGGATCCCCTTTGGCGCACAGGGGACACACCTCCGGCTTCCACACCTCGATTTCGAGCCGGGCCAGGCTGACCAGGGGGATCGGCATGGGGGGGGCGTCGGCGCCGCGACGGTCCACCACGCAGGCCAGCGCCACCGGTTTGACCCCGGCCGCGCTCACCACTTCCACCACCTCGCCGGTGCTTTTCCCCGTGGTCACCACGTCCTCGACGACTACCACGCGGTCGTCGCGGGAGAGGGAGAAACCCCGGCGGAGGGTCATCACGCCCTCCACGCGTTCGGCGAAGACGGCCCGGACGCCCAGGGCCCGGCCGCACTCGTGGCCGATGATGAGCCCGCCCATCGCCGGTGAAATCACCACCGTGGGCTCCAGCGCGGAGTCGGCCTCCTTCAACAGAAAGGCCAGCTCCCGACCGGCCCGCTCGGCGAGCTCGGGGTGCTGGAGGTAGAGGGCGCACTGGACATAACGGTTGGAGTGAAGGCCCGATGAGAGGATGAAGTGACCCTCGAGGAGGGCGCCGGTGGAGCGCAGGTCGGGCAGCTCTTTCTGCTCGGCGCGCGAGAAATCGGCCAGCACGTGGTTGGCCGCGTCCCCGCCCGACGCCGGACGGCCGATGCCGAAACGCACGCGCAGGAAGTCGGCGGTGCCGAGGTCGGCGATCACCG
>JAPLSK010000086.1 GCA_026398675.1 bacterium
GGATGGCCCATGTCCAAGCCGCTCGTGCTCATCGTTGACGACGACCCGGAGGTGAACCGGGCGCTGGAGCGCACCCTGGGGCGCGCCGGATACCGCACCCTCGCCGCCGCCGACGTGGAGGAGGCCCGCGAGGCACTGGCCGTCAACGAGGTGGACCTGCTCCTGGTGGACCTGGTCCTCCCCTCGGGCTCGGGGATGGAACTCATCACCCGCGCGCGGATGCGCGACGCCGACCTGGCGGTCATCGTCCTCACCGGCCACGGCTCCGTCCAGAGCGCCGTGGAGGCCATGCGGACCGGGGCCTACGACTACCTCACCAAGCCGGTCAACCCCGATGAGCTGCTGCTGCAGATCGAGCGCGCCCTGGAGAACCGGCGGCTGCGCCGGGACCTGGAGTCCCTGCGCGGTCGGCTGGGCGAGCGGCTGGGCGACGAGGGCATCATCGCCGCCAGCGCGCCCATGAAGCGCATCTTGGAGATGGTGGACCAGCTCGCCCGCACCGACATCACCGTTCTGATAACCGGCCCCTCGGGCTCGGGGAAAGAGCTGGTGGCCGACGCCATCCAGCACCGGAGCAACAGCCGCGACGGGCCTTACATCAAGCTGCACTGCGCCGCCCTCTCCGAAGGTCTTTTGGAGAGCGAGCTTTTCGGCCACGAGCGCGGGTCATTCACCGGGGCGGTAAAAAGGCACTCCGGCGCCTTCGAGCGCGCCAACGGCGGCACCCTCTTCCTGGACGAGATAAGCGAAATCCCCCGCTCCACCCAGGTCAAGCTCCTGCGCGTGCTGCAGGACCAGCGGTTCGAGCGCGTGGGGGGCGAGGAGACCCTGCAGGTGGACGTGCGCCTGATCGCCGCCACTAACAAGGACCCCGCCGAGGAGATGCGCGCCGGGCGCTTCCGCGAGGACCTCTACTACCGCCTGAAGAAGGTCCAGCTTTACGTCCCGCCGCTCACCGAGCGGCCCGAGGACCTGCTGCCCATGATTTCGCGCTTCATCGCCCAGGCCGCCGCGAAGCACGACCGGCCCGTCACCGGGGTCGAGCTCGCCGCCCTGGACCTCCTTCTGACCTACGACTGGCCCGGCAACGTTCGCGAGCTCTCCAACACGGTGGAGGGTATGGTGGCGCTGGCCCGTGGGACCGAGTTGACCGTGGAGGACCTGCCGCCGGAGATAAAGGACCGCGTCGCCGCCATCCGGCCGTCCTCCATGATCCGCGTCCCCGTGGGCTGGACCATGGCCCAGGTCGAGCGCGAGGTGATACGCATGACGCTGGCGAAGAATTCCGGCAACCGCACGCTGACCGCGAAGGTCCTGGGCATCGGCCTGCGGACCCTGCACCGTAAGCTGAACGAGTACGGGCTGAAGTAGGCGGTCTCGCCCCCTCCCCCCTTTGGGGAGAGGGTGGGGGAGGGGGGCAAAAGCGGCGGGGATTTGCCGGGGGCATAGCTCGCTTCGCTCGGTTAAAATCCCCGCCCTACGTTTGCGAGGGGCCGGGGTAAGGGTTGAAACGGTCTCCCTCTCCCTGTGGGAGAGGGATTAAGGGTGAGGGCTACCTTGTAATTAATCGGGCCGACCTGAAGGTCGGCCCGCGGGCGACCGCAGAGGGTCGCCCCTACGTCATCGCAAGAAGCGGAAGCGGCGGGGATAGGAATCCCCGCCCTACATTTAGGGAGAGGGTTGGGGTGAGGGTCGGGGTAGGGAACGTGAAAGCGGCGGGGATAGGAATCCCCGCCCTACTGCAGCCCGTGGAGCATGTCCGCGAGCTCGCGGTCGTTCTTCAGCCGCGGCACCTTGTTCTGCCCCCCCAGCTTGCCCCGCGCCTTCATGAACGCATAGAAGCTCCCCGGCCGCAGGACGGTCACTCGCGGCGGCAGGAGGCTGGCGTCGTCGCGCCGGTGGACGGCGTAGTCGGCGTTGAGCTCCCCGAGGCGCTCGTCCAGAATCCGCTCGAAGGCTGGAAGGTCGGCGGGCGGCGTCTCGAACTCGATCAGCCACTCGTGGCGCGGCAGCTCCCCGCTTTTCCCCGGAAAGACCGGGGCGGCGGTGAAGTCCCTGACCTGCGCGCCGGTCCGCTCGCACGCCGTCCGCACCGCCTCCTCGGCCTCCTCCACGATCAGGTGCTCCCCGAAGGCGGAGAGGAAGTGCTTCGTCCGCCCGGTGACGACGAGCCGGGGCGGGTCGGTGCTCACGAACCGCACCGTGTCGCCCAGGATGTAGCTGTACAGGCCCCCGGGGGTGGTCAGGAGAATCGCGTAGTTCACGCCGACCTGGACTTCGGGGAGGGCCAGGCGCGGGGGGTCGTCATCGTCTATCCGCCCGGCGGGGACGAACTCGTAGAAAACGCCCGAGTCCGTCTCCAGCAGCATCCCGTCCCCCATCGCGCCGTCCTGCACGGCTAGAAAAGCCTCCGAGGCGGGGTAGGTCTCCGCGAAATCCACCTCCGGGCCGACCGTCCGGCGGAAGAGGTCCAGGTAGGGGTGGACGTTCACCCCGCCGCTGACCAGGAAGCGGAAGTCGGGGAAAATTTCCTTGAGGGTGGCCTCCGGGCGGCCGTGGTCCGCGCGGATTTTGTCCAGGAGCACCAGGACCCAGGAGGGGATGCCGGAAATAAAGGTGAGGTTCACGCCCCGAACCATCCGGGCGATGCGGTCAATCTTCTCCTCCCAGTCGGGGATGGCGCCGACGCGGTAGCCGGGGAGGTAGTAGCGGCGGTAGAGGAGCGGCAGGCGGCGGATGGTGAGGGCGGAGAGGTCGCCGGAATAAACGCCGGGCCGCTCGCGATTCAGGGTGGTGGTGCCGCCCAGAAAGAGCATCTTCCCCATGAAGACGCCGAAGTCGCCCCCCCGTCGCCGGACGTGGAAGAAGAGGCTGTCGCGGGCCGCGGTCTGGTTCGACAACCACAGCCCCTGGGTGAATGGGATGTACTTGTTGCCGCGCGCCGCGGTGGTGCCGCTGGTCAGCGAGAATTCGCGCACCAGCCCCGGCCAGAGCACCGACCGCTCCCCGGCGAGCATCCGGCCGATGTAGGGGTCGAAGGCTTCGTAGGGCGCCGGGGGGACGCGCCGCCGGAACTCGGCCAGGGTCATCCCCGCCGTCAGCCCGCGGTCGCGGCCGAAGGCGGTGACCGACGCGGCCGAAAGGATACGGCGGAACGCCTGCTCCTGGAAGCGCCAGGGGTCTCGAAGAACCTGGTCCAGCTCGCGCATGCGCCGGTCGTAAACCCGGCGCAGGATGGAGACCTTGACGTTATTGACCAGGGACATGCCCGGGGCTCTCCTAAAAACCCCCCGCCCGTTCAGCCGCGGCGGGGGATGCGCGTTTTTTCAGGCCAGGCCGTCGAGGAACTTTTGCAAAATCTCGGTGAACTCCGCGGCCTTTTCCATCATCGCGGCGTGGCCGCACTCCTCGAAGAGGACCAGCTCGGCTCCGGCGATGCCCTCCTTGAACTCGAGGGCCACCTCGAGGGGGGTCACCTCGTCCTGCCGGCCCCAAATCAAAAGGGTGGGGGCGGTGATGCGGTGGAGGTCGGCGCCCATGTGTGTCCGCTTGGCGGCCTTGGCCACCTTCACCAGGCGGAACTTGTTCTTCCGCGAGTCGAGGAAATTCACCACCTCGTCCACCATGCCGGGTCGGATGGTCTTCTCGTCGTAAAAGACCTGGGCGACGCGGCCGTAAATCCACTCGCGGCCGGGGCTGGTGGGCAGGCCCTGCTCGTAGCCCCGCTCCAGGAGCCCCGAAGAGCCGGAGAGGACCAGCCCCCGCACCCGGTCCGGGTGGTGGCAGGCCAGATACAGCGCGATGTTGCCGCCCAGGGAGTTGCCGACGAACACCGCCCGGTCGAAGCCCGCCCAGTCCAGGTACTCCAGCGCATAGCGGGAAAGCCCCTTGACGGACGGATCGTCCCACTTCTCGTCGAAGATGGGGAGTTCCAGGACGATCATGTGGTGGGAGCGGGAGAGGTTCTCGACCTGGTGGAGCCAGTTGTCCGGGGAGCCGAACATGCCGTGGAGCATGACGACCGGCGGACCCTCGCCCTTTTCGACACGGGGGTAGGCGCCTTCGGAGAGCTTGAGGATCATACGTTACCTTCGGTATGCCGTCGTTCGGGGACCGGCGGGCTTGTCCGGCGGGGGAGTTCGTTTACTCCGGCCGGTTCAGCGGCCCGTCATGGCGCCGGGTAACTCGGGCGCCGTCCCCGTTCCCATATCCAGGGGGGTTCGACGGCGGGTTCGTGGTTGCGAGAAAAATTATAGACTCGACCGGCGGGGCGGTCAAGTCGGGCGGCCTTGGCCGCGACGTGACGACACCCGCCCGTCTGGTAGTTTACCGTCGTGCGCGGAAATGTAGGGTGGGGGATTTTAACCGAGCGTCGCGAGCTATGCCCTCGGCAAATCCCCGCCGCTTCCGCTTCTTGCGATGATGTAGGGCGGCCCCTCTGTGGGCCGCCGCTTCTTTTTAAAGGCAGCCCTCACCATCATTCCCGTCGGCGCGCCGCTCCCACTGGGGGAGGGAGGCCGATTCGACCCTCACCCTCGCCCGTCGGCGCGCCGCTCCCTGGAAGGGAGAGGGGGCCGATTCGACCCTCACCCTCGCCCGTC
>JAPLSK010000087.1 GCA_026398675.1 bacterium
GAGAGGGATTAAGGGTGAGGGCTGCCTTATTCCCCCTCCCCCCTCTGGGGGGAGGGATGGGGTGAGGGGTGAAAGCGGCGGGGATAGAAGTCCCCGCCCTACATTCAAGCGCACGGCAGATAATTGAACGGGCGGGTCAAGAGACCCGCCCCTACGTTATGCATCGCGGCGTCGAGCCGCAAAACCCCGCCAGCCGGACGGTCACGGCTATCCCTTCTTCTTCGCCCCCTCACCCAGCAGATACTCGTCGAACCAGTCGGCGATGCTCTGCAGGCGCTTGATCCGCCGGTCGGCCCGCCCGCCCCGCGACAGGCCGTGGAACTCCTCGGGAAAACGCAAAAACTTCGTCGGGACCCCGAGGGTCTTCAGCGCGACGAACATCTGTTCGCCCTGGCTCACCGGGCAGCGCAGGTCGCCCTCGGAGTGGATGACGAGGGTCGGGGTCTTGGCGTTGCCGATGTAGGCGATGGGGGAGAGCTTCCAGTAGTGGTCCAGGTCGGACCAGGGGCGTTTGCCCCCAAACTCCTTCTCGAACCAGAACCCCGTGTCCGAGGAGCCGTAGAAATCCAGGAGGTTGGAGACCGAGCGCTGGGTGACGGCGGCGGCGAAGCGGTCCGTGTGGCCTATGACCCAGTTGGTCATGTATCCGCCGTAGGAGCCGCCGGTGATACCGATGCGCCGGCCGTCCACGAAGGACAGCCCCGCCGCGTAATCGGCCAGCGCCAGCACGTCCTCGTAGTCCTTCGTGCCCCAGGCGTTGACGATGGCGCGGGTGAACTTCTCGCCGTAGGAGGTGCTGCCGCGGGGGTTGCCCCAGAGCACCACGAAGCCCCGGCCGGCCAGGTAGTGGAACTCGTGCATCAGCGCCTCGCCGTAGCTGACGTGGGGCCCGCCGTGGACTTCGAGGATCGCCGGGTATTTCGCCTTCGGGTCGAAGCCGGACGGCTTGAGAAGCCAGCCCTGGAGCTCGGTGCCGTCGCCGGATTTGAAGCGGAACCGCTCCGGCTCGGGCAGGTGCCAGGCCCCGACCACCCGCGTGTTCAGGGAACTCAGCCTCCGGGGCTCGCCGACTTTATCCAGGCGGAAGAGCTCTCCGGGATTGACGGCGTTGACCCAGACGTAGGGCAGGCCGCGCTCGTGGACGCGGAAGAAGGTGGCCGCGCCGAGGCCGCCCACGACCTCTCGGGGCTTCGCCTTCCCGCCCGTCTTCATTTCCCAGATGCCGGTGGAGCCATCGCGGGTCAAGTTGAAGAAGACAGAGGCGCCGTCGGGGGAGAACCGGGGCCGGTCTTCGGGGCAGATGCCGTTCAGGTCGTCAATCACGCGCCCCCCGACCAGGTCCAGCGTCCCGGTCAGGTTCACCGTCTTGCCCGTGGCGAGGTCGTGTATGTAGAGGCGCGGGCTGCGGCCCGCCGGGTCCTCGGGGTGTTCGTGGCCGAACCAGGCCAGGCGCTTCCCGGCGGGATCGGCGGCGAGCGCCCACTTGGGCCCCTCGGGGGTGGGGAGCTTTTTCGGCTTCCCGCCCTTCGCCGGCAGGCGGAAGAGGTCCACGTACTCGGCGTCCCGGTCCGGGTCCTCCCGGTGGCAGGCGAGGTAGAAGAGGTCGGCCCCGTTGGCGGAGAGGGCGAAGTCGGCGTTCTCGAACCGGTCGTCGGTGAGCCGCTTCGAGGCGCCCCGCACCGGGTCGAGCCGGTAGAGGTTGAAGCTGTCCTTGGGCCGCCAGCCCTCGCCGTCCATGCGGTAGAGGATGCGGTCCACCTCGCGGAAGGGCGGCGCTTCGGGCTTGCCCTCGGGACCCTTGGAGGGCTCGTCGGCGGCGCGGAAGGAGTAGTAGATGTAACGCCCTTCGGGTGAGAAGAGGAACTGTTCTACCTCCCCCTTGAGAGCGGGGCCCACGGGGCGGGCCTCCCCGCCGTCCGTCGGCAGAAAGTGGAACCGGAACGTCTTCTCATCCTCCCGATTGGAGAGGAAAGCGACGGTTCCGCCGTCCGGGGAGAATTTCGGGGAGAAGTCGTTGCAGTCGCCGTGGGTGATCTGCGCGGCCGGGCGGGAGTTCCGGGACCACCAGAGGTCGTTCCAATATTTGCGCTTTTTCGCATCGGCGCGCTTGACGCTGAAGACGACGATCCGCCCGTCGGGGGAGAGGTCGAGTCCGGTGATGACCTTGAGCTTGGCGAAGTCGTCGGCGGCTATGGCTTTGGACATGGGGTTGCCTCGCGGATGGTGGGAGGGATAGGTTCAGCGGTGTAAATCGGTGGCATTTTACGCTGAAAATACGGTTATTTCCAGCGATTTCTCGACCAAGTTTTTATTTTAATATGAATAATGAAATTAATTCAATCACTTATTAAAAAAGCGGCGGTCTCCAGTGGAATCATCCCACGGGCCGACTCGCAGGGTGGTGTCGCCTGACGCTCACGCAAATCGGTGTTTTTTAACGCGGGCGACCGTGGACGGTCGCCCCTACGGGTCTGTTTCGCGGTTGACGTAGGGGCGGGTCTCCTGACCCGTCCGTTTACCCCTCACCCCCGCCCGTAGGCGAGCCTCTCCCTAAATGTAGGGCGGGGATTCCCATCCCCGCCGTTTTCACGTTCTCTGCCCCGACCCTCACCCCCACCCGTAGGCGAGCCTCTCCCTGGAAGGGGGAGGGGGCCGCTTCACCCCTCACCCAACCCGGGTCAGACGTAATCCCGCAGACCGGCGTAATCGGCGGGGTCCTCGCCCCGCTCGCGCATCCCATCGAGGAACTCCGCCAGCGCGGTGTCCGTATCCAGGACCGTCCCCCCCGCCGTCCGGTAGAGGTAAACCCGCCGTCCATCGTCGGGGCGGATGGAGACCAGCTCACGGTCGCCCCAGAGCGGGACGGTCTCCCCCGAGGACGTCTCCACCACCGGCACCTGGGCGTTCTCCAGGGCCGGGAAGAGCGAGGCCTCCTCCCGCAATTCCTGGAGTACCCGGGCCAGCGGCACTCCCGACCACAGAGCGCCGGTCCTCAGGCGGCTGTAGGAGGTCTCGATCCGGGCCCCCAGGAGCGCCCACCGCAGCGCGGCGAACTCGAACCGACGCGTGTTGTCCGCGGTGTAGAGCGCCTCGTTGTAAACCGATACCCCGGACTTCCGCAGACGCGTGATCACCGTCACCGCCTCGGGGGTGACCTCGAAGGCGTGACAGAAGCGGGTCACCAGCCCTACCTCGAGCTGGGTCGGCTTGATGTAGCGGGAGATGATTTTCGTCAAAAGGGACGTGAAGCGCTGGGGCATCACCACGGGGAAGTTGGAGCGGATGAGGATGCGCCGGAGATGCTTGTAGCGCGAGAGCCCGGCCAGGATGCCCTCGACCTTGGAGTCGGTCAGGCACAGCACGTCGCCCCCGCCGATGACCGCCTCCCAGACCTCCGGGTTGTCGCCGAACCACTCCAGGGCCGAGCGGAGCTTGGAGTCGGTGACGTCCAGCTCCGTGGGCGGCGGCTCGTAGCACGAGTACTGCGGGGAGGCGAGGCAGGGCTTGACCAGGGCGCTGAAGAGGCTGAGGCGCTCGACGAGGAGCGGCTCGCCTCCGCGCTCCCGGGAATCCTCGACCTTGACCGCCGTAATCGGCGGCAGGACGCGGTTGCGCAGGGACCGGTCGAAGAGCCCCCCGGGATCCTCGTCGAAGAGGGAGATGTAGTAGGGGGTGACCGACAACCTCACCCCGACGGCCTCCGCCGCGTCCAGACCCGCCTTCTCTTCCGGGGAGAGCCCGACGAGCTCGGCCAGGAGGACCCGGTCGCGCACCGTGTTGCGGGTCTGCCAGACCCAGTCGTCCCACTGGCTGGGCGACCCGCCGAGCCGGTTGAGGATACGGACGCGGTTCTTGTGCCGCCGGCGGTAAACGTCGCGGTCGGTGCCCGTGGGGTAGCGGGTGAGGAAGAGGGAGGCCGCCTCCCCGACCGGCGGGCCCTCGGCCTCCTGTGGTGAACCCGCGAGGGCGGACAGCAGGCCGTCCAGCTCGAAGAGGAAGGCCGGGGAGACCCCCTTGGTCCGCCCGTCAGCCAGGGCCGCCAGGGCTTTCATCACCGGGACGCCGGTCAGTTCCTCGGCCCACCGGCCGGTGATCGTCTCCAGGACGCACCGGGCGCGGCTGATACGCACCGAGGTGCACCCGGCCCCGAGCTCGGCCAGCATCCCGTGGAACAGCCGACGGCATTTCTCGACGTCGCTAATCCCCGCGAGCCGCTCCTCGAGGCCCGGCAGACGGGAGAACACCTTCCGGAGATCTACGCTGGTTTTCGCTTGGGTCATCCGGCTCCGCTCGGCGGGGTTCGGGTCGGTATCTGAAAGGGGACGGTCCTAGTTTAACATATCCTCACCCGGCGGGCTAACCGACCCCGCTTCGTTGACACTCCAAGGTTTAAGTGTTATAAAAGGGGCCTCTTGGTCCGGAAACATTACCCGACGTACCCGACTGGGGAGCTAAAAAAATGCGGTTTCAAAAGGTCCTGACTCTCCTCGCGACGGCAGCCGTCGCCCTCCTCGCGGCGGGGTGCGGCACCGAGGGCGAGACGATTCTGACCGTCGGCGGGAACACCTACACCATCGGGGATCTCGCCAACTACTACACCCACCTGGACCCCTCAACCCGGCCCATCATCTCCAACTACGAGGACGCCCGGGATTACCTCACCGCCTTCGGCAACAAGGTGCTCCTGGAGACGGCGGCGCGGGAGGCGGGATACTACGAGAACCCCATGGCGGTGTCCGAGTTTGAGATCTGGCGCCGCGGGCGCCTCATCTCCGCCCTCCATCAGCAGGTGACCGCCGACGTCGCCGTCACCGAAGAGGAGCTCGACTCGTGGGTGCGGCGTTTCCTCTCCGAAGGGGACTACATCAGCCTGATCCAGTTCGCCAGCCGGGCCGAGGCCCAGGCGGCCTACGAGCGGCTCAAGGCCGGTGAGGATTTCGGAAAGGTGGCCCGGGAGACCTTCTACATAAAGGGCCCCAGCGACATCTTCCTGGCCCAGGCGGGCGGGGCGAGCAAACCCCCGCTGCAGTGGAGCCCATCCCGCCGCAACGATGTCATCTTCGGCCTCGAGAAGGACCAGTTCTCCGAACCCGTGTTCTACGACCTCCACAACGAGTGGGTTTACTACATCTTTCTCAACCGCGGTCCGGCCTCGAAAGAGGACTTCACCGTCACCGACGGCGACCAGGTACGCCCCAATCTGCGCCAGGAGATACTCATCGAGCGGGCCAAGGAAAAATGGGACTCCTACCTCGATGACCTGCGCTCCCGGGCGACGATCGAGGTCAACCAGGACCTCCTGAACCAGCTCGACGCCATTCTGGAGGACATCTACAAGCGCGCAACCGAAACGGGGCTGATGGCGAACCGCGACACCATGCTCTCGATCAAGCCGGAGGACCTCGTCGGCATAGGCTCCACCATGGCCAAGCCCACCCCCTTCGCCAAGGAGATAACGACCCAGGCGAACGGGCGGCGCGTGATGCTCACCGACTCCCTCTCCCCCTTCTTCCAGGAGCACCGGGACGACTTCCTGGTGAAGGTGAACGGGGAGAGCGTCCCGTTGAGGTACTGCACCCAGAACATCCTGTTGTGGCTCTCCATTGACGACACCCGGCTCCTGCGGCCCGAGTCCCGCCGGGAGCTCCTCCAGCGCTTCGTGGACACGAGCGCCGGCGACCAACTGGCCCTGCAGGAGGCCGTGGATCTCGGCCTGGACGCCCAGGAACCCCTCGCCTCCAAAATCGCCCGCACACAGGACGAGATAGCGGTCACCCTCTTCCGCCAGGAGCGCTTCATCGCCACCCAGCC
>JAPLSK010000088.1 GCA_026398675.1 bacterium
ATCGGCCGGATGCTGGACGCCCTGGAGGAGAGTGGGGCGCTCGCGAACACCGCGATTTTCTTCGTGGCCGACCACGGTGAGGAGCTCTGGGACCACGGCGGCTGGGGCCACGGTTTCACCATGTACGACGAGGTGGTGCGCGTGCCGCTCATCGTCCGCTGGCCCGGGGTCTTCCCCGAGGGGACGGTCCGCGACGACCGGGTGAGCATCGCCGATATCTTTCCCACCGTCCTGGATACCCTGGGAATTGATTACGATCCGAAGCTCATCAGCGGACGTTCCCTGACGCTCTCCCCCGATCCTGGGCGCGTACTGTTCGCCGAATGCAGCCGTAATCAGAACCTCCCCGTCCTCAATCACCAACTACACCAGATAACCGTCCTCGCGCCGGAGGGATCGCTCATCCTGGACCGCGACACCGGCGACGTCCTCTACTTCACGCCCGAGGATGCGACCCAGCGGGACGAGGCGGGGGATGAGCACCCCGAGGACCGCGACCGTCTCCTGGGGCTGATCGAGAAGTACGACGCGGAGCAGGCCGCCCTGCGCGACACGTACAACCCGGAGGCGGCCGGTCTGAGCCCCGAAGAGACGGCGGCCCAGCTCGAGAACCTGCGCGCCGTCGGCTACCTGCAGTAATCGGCGCGATTCCCCGCCGGCGGCTCACCCCAACCTGGATGAGTAACCAGGCGTCGCTCGCGGCGGTGACCGTCCAGCTATCAACAAGTTCTTGTCGCGGAACAGACCCGTAGGGGCGACCCGTAGGACGAGTCCTCTGCGGTCGCCCGCGGGCGGTGGCGGAGCCCCGCCCCTACAGCCAAGAAACCTGTAAAAGTAACCGGCTCCGCTCGCGGCGGTAACCGTTCGAATAACCAAAGACTCTTGTCGCGGAACAGTTTGGAGCTTCAAGCTCCCCTTACGATGAAACTCACCGTCGGCTACCTCCAGTTCGAACCCCGCCCCGGCGACCCGGAGCTCAACCGGCGGCGGATGGTCGAGCTGCTCACCCCCCACCGGGCCGATCTGGTCGTCCTGCCGGAGCTGGCCACCTCGGGCTACTGCCTGGAGGCGGCGGCGATGCGGGCCGCGGCCGAGCCGCTGGACGGGCCGACCGCCGGGGCCCTTTGCGAGCTGGCCCGCCGGACCGGCGCCCATTACGTCGTCGGGCTGCCCGAGCTGGACGGCGGAAAGCTCTTCAACAGCGCCCTCCTCGTCGGGCCCGACGGCCCCGTGGCCGGCTACCGGAAGCTGCACCTCTTCGGTTTCGAGCCGGGAATTTTCACCCCGGGAGACGAAAAGCCCGAGCCGGTCGAATTCCGGGGGACCAGGATCGGCCTGATGATTTGTTTCGACTGGATTTACCCGGAAATGGCGCGGATTCTCGCCCTGGGTGGGGCGACGGTCCTCTGCCACCCGGCGAACCTCGTGCTGCCCCACTGCCCCGACGCCATGGTCACGCGCTGCCTGGAGAATCGGGTTTACGCCGTGACGGCCAACCGGGTGGGCGAAGAGGTGTGGCGGGGCGAAAAGACGCGGTTCATCGGGCGGAGTCAGGTGGTCACCCCGGCGGGGGAGGTGCTGGGGCGGGCCGATGAGGACGGGGAAAGATTCTTCAGCGTGGAGCTGGACACCGCCCTGGCCGAGGACAAGATCGTGCGGGGGAACGACCTCTTCGCCGGACGCCGGCGGGACCTGTACGGCGGGTTGTGCGAGTAAGAGGGGAGCCTCCCTCGGCTCACCAGTTCGTCGGCTCTATTTAAACGTAGGGCGGGGACTTTAGTCCCCGCCGCTTTTTTAAAGGTAGCCCTCACCCTCAATCCCGTGCCTCGCAGGCCTCCCACGGGGAGAGGGAGGCCGCTTTACCACTCACCCCGACCTGCGATGTTGCGATGACGTAGGGGGCGGACCTTCAGGTCCGCCCTTTTTTTAAACAGCCTTCACCCTGACCCGTAGGCGCTTGCTCCCACAGGGAGAGGGGACATGCAGCGGCGCTACCCGGAGATGAGCTTTTCCAGGCCCTTCCACAGGTTGTAGCTTGAGGTGATGAAGATAAGGCAGCCGACCAGAATAAGCATCACCTTGGGGGGAATCTTTTTGCAGATAAAGGCGGCGAAGGGGGCGACGATGATCCCCCCGCCCAGGAGGCCGACGATGATGGGCCAGAACTCAGTGAAACCGACTATGGACAGAAAGGTCACCGCCTGGGTGACGGTGACGAAGAACTCGGCGGTGTTGACGGAGCCGATGGCATAGCGCGGCTCGTGGCCGCCGCCGACGAGGGTGGTGGTGACGATGGGTCCCCAGCCGCCGCCGCCGATGGCGTCGAAGAAGCCGCCGATGGCCCCCAGAACGGCCAGGAAGGGTTTCGAGAAGTGCTTGGCCTCCTTTTCCGTATCCACCTCACGGTGCTTGGCGCGCGCCTTCAGGAGGATGCGCACCGCCATCGCCAACAGGTACACGCTGACGAAAGGCTTGACGTAATCCCCGGGGAATTCGGTCAACAGGTAGGCGCCGACCACTCCGCCGACCACCCCGGTGAAGACCAGCCCCAGGAAAAGGCGCTTTTCAACGTTCTTGAAGGCCAGGTGCGATATGCCCGAGACCAGGGTCGTCCCGGTCTCGGCGTACTTCACGCAACTGGTGGCAATCTTGGGCTGCAGGCCCAGCGCCATCAACAGGCTGTTGGAGCTGACGCCGTAGGCCATCCCCAGGCTGCCGTCAATCAACTGGGCGACGATGCCGACACCGGCGAAGAGCATGATAAGCTCCCAATGGGGCAGCAATTGCATCCAGTCGGGCAAAACGTTCATCGGGCCTCCTTGAGTCGGGGGGTGTACGTTTTACGCGGCCCGCGGGAGGGGGTTTCCCGGAGCCGGGGGAATACCGGCCCGCGTTATCCGGTGTGATGGGATGTCCGGTAAAACCTTCCGTAAATAGGGTAAATTACCTGAGTAACTCCATGGGTTAGGTGGATTATATGCGGAAAAGAAAAATAATGCAATAAAACGGTATAGTTAGTCGGGATTGTATAAAATACGGACTATCATGCGATTACCGCTTGTCTTGCGGGCGCGGTGACGTATTTGCCGGAGAAGGCTCGACTAAAAAAAATGTGAAGGCCGCCCCGGATAAAAAAAAAGTGGACCGGCCGTCCGCCCTACGTCCACGCCTGGATTTTCGGGAATCCCCAGACGTCCATCCGCGCCGCGAGCGGCTGGTACCCGCCATTTTTTTATTTTCAGCGTGCAGACGATATCCCGGCGTCCCGCCGACGGGTCGCCTAAACCTCCCGCGGGCGGCTCAGAATCATCTTCAGCAGGGAAATTATCGCCGGGCGAAGCTGCCCCTCGGGTAGGGGCACCACCTGGTCATCCACGCTCAGGCGGAGGAGCTGGCGCACGGTGAGGCGGTCCACGGCGTTCGGCTCCTCGTAATTGGTCAGGGCGAGGATGCGGGGGGCGGCGCTGATGAGCTCCCAGAAATCCAGGCCGGCCCGGATGCTGGGAAACCGGCTGTGGTCGAGGCAGTCCACCGCGACGATGTACCCGGCCAGCCCCTCGGACAGAAGATCGAAAAGGGAGGGCAGGTGGGCTTGGCGGCCTGAATGGCGGCGGTGCGCTGAACGGGCGGAGGCGAGGCGCCGATGCCTATCTCCACCAGCCGCTTCCCCAGAAGGTTGAAGAGGGCCCGGGCGGTGCTGAAGCGGGTGAGGTTGCCGGCCATGGTTATCTCGTCCAGGTTCCGCCGACCGTCTATGAGGGAGAGCATCTTCCACTCCTCCGGGGGCAGGTCGAGCTCCCTCAGGTTCAAGACGCCGGTGGCGAGGAGGGGGACCTGCCGGAAGCTCAAGAGGCCCACCCCCAGGTGCGACATGTCCTCGACGCGGGCCATGCCGCGCAGCACGACCTCGTCTATGCGCAGCTTGACCACCATCTTCGAGCCGGGCGGTTCGTAGCCGGCGACCTTATAAACGAAGCTGCCGTCGGATTCCAGGGATGTGCGGTAGACCGTTTCCGCGAGCTGATCGGCCAGGGCATCCTCGATGTCCGCCTGGCTGACGATCCCCTGTTCCAGGAGGAGCTCGCCGAGTACCCGCCGCCCCTCACCCTGGCTGTTTGCCGGGGCATTACTCG
>JAPLSK010000089.1 GCA_026398675.1 bacterium
GGGGTGAGGGCTGCCTTAGAAAAAAACGGCGGGGATATGAATCCCCGCCCTACTGTGTTAAGGCGGGGCCAATAAACCGGCCCCCTTTGGTTGCGGGGGCCGGATACCCAAATTACTTGTGCTCGTTGATTAAAAAAACGAGGTGGGCCCCTTTACTGGCCCACCCCACTTGGTTGCGGGGGCCGGATTCGAACCGGCGACCTTTGGGTTATGAGCCCAACGAGCTACCGAACTGCTCCACCCCGCGTCAGCAAAAAAAAGAATAGCACAAAAGGGGAGAGGCGTCAACTTGGGTTACTGAATCCGGTCCTTCTCCTGGGGCAGCGGCTTCTGGACGTTCTCCGGCAAGGGTTCGGCGGGCTGGCCGGTGATGGTGAAGCGGGCGGTGGCCTCGGCCCGCTCGTTGGCGTTGACCTTGTCGAAGCAGGTGACGTGGACCTCGTAGGCGCCGGGGAGGAAGGTAACGGGGTCCATGAGTATCTCGTTGCTGAAGTCGGCGGCCTCGCCCTTGCCGGTGAGCGTGGAGATGGCCCCGTCGGCGAAGGCGATGGAGTCTTTGTCGTCGGCCAGATAAATTTCTATCTGCTCGACCACGTTGTATTCGCCGGTTTTGGCGTCCAGGGCGGGGTGGGTGACGGTGAACTCCACGACCAGGGTTCCGCCCAGTTCGAGCTCCGCGGCCGAGAGCCGCAGCTCGGGGATGCCGTAGCCGGTCTCGACGGTTTCCCCCTCCTCCCCGCAGGCGGCGAGGATCAGGAGGAGGGCCGGGATGAGCAGCAGTTTTTTCACGGTAAACCTCCCGGATGCGGGACGGGTTAGTGGTCCCTCCTCGGTCGGCGGTCGTGACGGTCTTGGCCGCCCCGGTCGGAGCCGCGGTTTTCGTTTTCGCGTCGGTGCTCCTCGTAGCCTTCGGGCTTTTCCAGAAGGAGCCGACGGGAGAGGTTGAGCCGGCCCTGGGAGTCTATCTCGGTGACCTTGACCGTCATTTCGTCGCCGACCTTGCAGACGTCCTCGACCTTGCCCACGCGTCCCCACTCCATCTCGGAGATGTGCACCAGGCCCTCTTTTCCGGGGGCGATTTCGACGAAGGCGCCGAAGTTCATGAGCCGCGTGACCTTGCCGGTGTAAACCGCGCCCGGCTCGGGGTCGGTGACGATGCCCCGTATTATCTTCATGGCCCGTTCGAGGGCGTCGAGGTCGGCCGAGGCGACCGTCACGTGGCCGTTGTCCTCCACGTCTATGGAGACGCCGGTCTGCTCGATGATGCTGCGGATAATCTTGCCTCCGGGGCCGATGAGGTCGCGGATTCTGTCCGTGGGGATGTCCAGGGTCTGGATGCGCGGGGCGTAGGGCGAGAGCTCGGCACGGTGGACGGGGAGGACCTCGTCCATACAGTCCAGGATGTGGACCCTGCCGCGCCGGGCCTGTTCCAGAGCCAGCTTGAGCACCTCGGTGGGCAGCCCGTCGAGCTTGATGTCCATCTGGAGGGCCGTCACGCCGGTGCGGGTGCCCGCGACCTTGAAGTCCATGTCGCCCACGTGGTCCTCGTCGCCGAGGATGTCGGTGAGGATGATGTACTGCTCGCCTTCTTTTATGAGGCCCATGGCGACGCCGGCCACGGCGGCCTTGACCGGGACGCCGGCGTCCATGAGCGCCAGAGACCCGCCGCAGACCGTGGCCATGGACGACGACCCGTTGGACTCGGTGATGTCGCTGACGATGCGGATGGTGTAGGGGAAGTCGTCCTTGTTGGGAAGCACGGCGGTGAGCGCCCGCTCGGCCAGCATGCCGTGGCCGATTTCCCGCCGCCCGGGTCCCCGAAGGAAGCGCACCTCGCCCACCGAGTACGGCGGGAAGTTGTAGTGCAAAAGGAAGCGGGACCAGTACTCCTCGGTCAGGGTCTCAATCTTCTGCTCGTCGGAGACGGTGCCCAGGGTGACGGTGACCATGGCCTGGGTCTCGCCGCGGGTGAAAAGGGTGGAGCCGTGGGTGCGGGGGAGGAAGGAGTTCTCGATGGTTATTTGGCGGACCTGGTCCGGTTTCCGTCCGTCCACCCGGAGGCCCTCGGTGACCACGCGACCCCGGACGACCTCGCGCTCGAGCTCTCTAAATGTGCGCTTTGCCTGGGTGAGCCGGTGGGCTCTGTCCTCGGACTCCTTCCAGCGCTCCTCGAGTTCGGCCAGCACGCCGTCTTTAATTTCCTTGATGGCGGCAATGCGCGCCAGCTTGTCGGCGGCCCCGGTCATTCCGCGGAATAGCCGGTCGCCGACCATGTCGCGGACGATGCCCACTATCTCGGCGTCCGCCGTGATCTCCTCCGGTACCTGCTTGGGCTTCCCGACCTCGGCGGCCATCTCTTTGATGAGGGCGATGATTTTCTTGATTTCCGCGTGGGCGGCTTCCAGGGCCTCGGCGAGGTCCTCCTCGGGTACCTCCTTGGCCTCGCCCTCGACCATCGCCAGGGCGCCGGTGCTGCCGGCGACCACGATGTCCATCTGCGATTTCTCCAGCTCGCTGGTGCTCGGGTTGAACACCAGCGCGCCGTCAATCCTCCCCACGCGGACCGCCCCGAGGACGTGCTCGTGGGGGATGCTGGAGAGGGCGAGGGCGGCGAAGGCGCCGTTCATCGCCACGATGTCGGTCGGGTGTTCGGGGTCGGCGGAGAAGGCGGTGCCGACTATCTGGGTCTCTTGGTTGTGGGATTTGGGCAGCATGGGGCGGATCGAGCGGTCTATCATGCGGCAGACGAGTATCTCGCTGGTGGAGGGCCGCCCCTCGCGCTTGAAGAAACCGCCGGGGATTTTGCCGCCCGCGCTCTTGCGCTCCCGGTAGTCCACCGTCAGGGGGATGAAGTCCACATCGCGGGAATGCGGGTCTATGCAGGCGGTGGAGAGGACGACGGAGTCGCCCAGGGAGGCCAGGACGGCGCCGTCGGCCTGCTTGGCCACGCGGCCGGTTTCCAGCACCAGGGTGTTCTGCCCGATGGTTATCTCTTTGCGTACGATCATAGGTAAAGACTCACTTTCGTGTCGTTCTCACGAGCGGGACCCCTAGTCACTTGCGGAGGCCGAGCTCAGTGATCAGCTTGCGGTAGCGCTCCTCTTCGGTGCGCTGGAGGTAGTTCAGGAGGTGCCGGCGTTTGCTGACCAGCTTCAACAGCCCCCGACGACCGTGGTGGTCCTTGGTGTGCAGCTTGAAGTGCTCGGTCAGATCGGTGATGCGGGCGGTCAGCAGGGCTATCTGGACCTCGGAGGAGCCGGTGTCCTTGTCGTTGGCGCCGAACTTGGCGATGATTTCCGTCTTCGTTTCCTTGGTGAGAGGCATTTTTCTCCTCTAGCGGTTGGCGCCGCCGTTCTTGGCGGCGGCGTCGAGATCGTCCACGAGGATGTTAAAGAGGTTGGAGGCCATGTAGTGGCCCTCGCCGATATAGAGGTCCATCACGTCGAGGGCGGCGGTGCGGGCCGTTTGAATTAAACCGCGGTCGTAAATGGACAGTTTGTCAAAGCCTTTGACGTAGCGGTCGTAGGCGGCCGAGTAGAAGTCGTCGAAAAAAACGTCGGCTTTATCGTCTTCCCCCCGGCGGTGGGCCAGCATCCCCTGAAAGAAGGGGACGAGCGGCTCCTGGGGGTCGCGCTCCTGGAGCCTGGCGACGACCTCATCCACGGTTGCGAGGTCCCCCGAGTCCAGGGCGTTCATGCCGTCATCGAAGTCCTCGCGGATTAGCTCGTAGGGCTTTTTGGATCCGCAGCCCGCGAGGAGCGCCGCCAGGGTGAAGACGATGAGGATTGTTGCGCGTCTTTGCATCTCGTCCGACCAGGGGGATTAAAAAACCGGCGCGGCGGCCGGCTAAAGGTATCTACCTTCAGTGCCCCTCGTTTTTCTAGAGGAGAGGGCAAGGGGTTTCGCCAGAGGCGTAGCTCGCTTCGCCAGGGGCATAGCTCGGTTCGCCGGGGGCGTAGCTCGCTTCGCTCGGTTCGCTCGGTTAAACCCCTTGTTTCCGTCTGGACGGAGTTCCCCCGCTCTCCTTTGGCCGAATCCCGGTCTTCGAGGGGCCGCCGCCAAGGACCCAGCGCGAGGAGATTAACACGGGGGGCGCGATAAGGCAAGTAAAAAGGGGACCCACCGGGTCCCCCACCGCGAATACTAGGGAGTCAGCTAGAAGAAATACACGACGCCGGCGATGAAGCCGAAGGAGAAGTAGGTGCCCTCTCCGATCCACAGGCAGGGCCGTATGTCGGCGTCCAGGTAGAAGTTGGCGCCGAGGGGGAGCTGCATTCCCACGTGGAAGGGCAGGCTGAAGCCCGCGTACCCGCCCCCGAAGAGCACGCCGACCCCGAGGCCCGCATAGGGGTTGACGCCCGAGAGGTTGAACATGTACTTGAAGTTGCCGGTGAGCTGGCCCATGAAGACGCCGGCGGTTATCATGTCGAAGTCGGCGGTGATGTCAATGTTCGGGGTAATTTCAAAGTCGCCCATGAGGTTGATGCAGAAGGACGGGTCCTGGAATCCCAGACGCATCCCGGCGCCGACGCGGGCGCTGGCCGGCAGGGCCAGGAGGGCCAGAAGGACGATTACCAAAACGGCCTTGCGCATGCTTGAACCTCTTTCTGGTAAAAGGGGTCGAGAGTTGATACAAACACCTCTTATATCTTATCAGCGGGTCCTTCGCGGGTCAATATAGATGCTTAACTTCTTGTAGAAATGATAGTTAGCGGGAAAGATAATGTCTGCGTTCGAGGAAGTGTAGCTTGACTCAATTTCCAGCGTTGGTGTATTATCATTCTTTACCGTGTTCAAGCGTCCTAACAAATGTTCACCACCCAAGGAGGCACAATGAGGGTAAGTAGATTCAAGTTTACCTTCGGTCGCAGGGGCCCCTTAGCGTGCAGGTTCGTGCCCATCGCACTCCTGGTGACGTTCTTGGTTGCCGGGTGCACGGACCCGGTCGCCAATGACCTGTACCAGGATCAGAACCAGCCGTCCTCACCGGGCAGGGTTCAGGTCTTCCCGCCCTACGACCTCGCGCGGCACCCCGAATACCCGGGGACCCTCCTGGTGTACCGCGTGTGGGTCAACGACCAGCCCACCGCGCTCACCAAACCCTACATCACCATGTACCAGTCCCGGGAGCCTTACTACCTCGGCTTCAAGGTCTGGCGCAAGGCCACCGTCGGGGACTGGGTCGAGCTGACCGACGGCAAGTACATGGTCCCCGAGGCCATACGCTCCAACCCCATACCGCCCGAGAACTGGCAGGCTTCCAACCGGGTAATCATCTACGATGAGCCCAACGTGGATTTCTCCGACTCGAGCAACGTAGAGATGGATTTCCCCGCCTACAACCCGAACCTGGACGGCTTCAAGGGGGACCAGAACCCCATCCTGGGCTGGGACGTGCGCGACCCGTCGGGCTACTACCCCTACAAGTACTTCCTCAGCGAGACCTACTCCTTTGGGTTCGTGGACACCAGTTTCGACGTCGGCACCATGGATTACGAGGATTACAAGTGGGCCGTCTGCTTCGTCGATTACTCGGGCAACATGTCCGACCCGGTAATCGTCGAGGTTGATTGAACAAGAACAACGACAGCGGCTTTTTGAAAGGAGTTTACCCATGCGCAAGCTTTTGTTGATCGTAGCGCTGCTCGTTGTTCTGACCGTCAGCGTCAGTGCAAAGGGCACGAATCCTTACGGCATGGCGGGTCAGTTCAAACTCTGGTCCGCAGACACCATCCAGCAGTGGGGCATCGCCCTGGGGCTGCACTTCGACCTCTGGGCGTACTACCAGGATATCCAGGGCTCGGGTTACGAGTGGGCGGACACCGAGGACAATTACATCTCCGACGTCTACAGCCGGAACCCCTTCGACCTCACCTTCTGCTTCTTCGATTGGTGGGAGTTCTCCGTGACCCCGACCTTCGCGGCGCACAAGGTCCTGGACACCGACATCGAGGAGGTCGGACTCTCCGAGCTCTTCATCGGGACGAAGTTCAACCCCATATTCGAGGAGAAGAACGGCTACCTGCCCGGGATGGCCCTCGTTATGGGCTTCGATCTCGGGACCGGCATCGCCCAGGAGGACGATCTTTCCACGAACTTCTATGACGAGGCGCTCAACTGGACGACCCACGGCGACACCAACATAGACTTCATCTACGCTCTCTCGAAGCACGTGGGCAAGGACGATCTCTTCAGCTACCACCTCAACCTCGGCTACCGTTTGACCCTGGGCACCTACGATCTCTACGAGTGGGTGTTCAACCCACACACGGGCCGGACCGATAGGCGCGTGGCGATGAATGACTACCCCGTACCGGATTACTTCCTCTACGGCGCGGGCTTCGAGGTCAAGGCCACGGACAACTTCTCCTTCATCACCGACCTGGTCGGCAAGTACGCCTTCACCGAGAACCAGGAGAAGAACGGCCGGACCTACGCCGTCACCGACAACTGGTTCCAGGTCGTCCCCGGCATCCGTCTCTCCGGCGATGAGTTCCTCTACTACGACTTCGCCGTGGCCCTGGGCGTGGGGAAGGACAACCCCTGGATCGAGGTCATCACCGGCTTCTCCGCCGACGTGGACCTGGTTCCCCGCGACACCGACGGCGACGGTATCCCCGACGACACGGACCTCTGCCCCGATAACCCCGAGGACTTCGACGGCTTCGAGGACGCCGACGGCTGCCCCGATCTCGACAACGATAAAGACGGCATCCCCGACGTCGAGGACAAATGTCCCAACGAGCCCGAGGACATGGACGGGTACAAGGACACCGATGGATGTCCCGACCCGGACAACGACTCGGACGGCATCCCCGACAATTTGGACAAGTGCCCCAACGAGCCGGAGACGGTCAACGGGTACCAGGACGAGGACGGCTGCCCGGAC
This sequence comes from bacterium, assembly GCA_026398675.1. NCBI lineage: Bacteria > bacterium. The sequence continues at coordinate 6,890 of JAPLSK010000089.1, forward strand.
ACCGAGCCCGTGGTTTACACGGGTCCGAAGACCCTCCGCCTCGAGGGCGTGAACTTCGAGCCGAACGTGGCCGTGATGCTGGCAGGCTCCGCGAGCAAGCTGGAGGATGCCGCGCGGATCATGATCGATAACCCCATGATCAAGGTCCAGATTGTCGGCCACACCACCGACCGCGGAGACCGCACCTTCCTGATGCAGCTCTCCCGCGACCGCGCACAGGCCGTGGTGGACGTGCTGGTCAACGACTACAACATTGACCGGAACCGTCTGACCGCCGTGGGCATGGGACCCGACGATCCCATCGGCTCCAACGAGACCGAGTCCGGTCGCGAGCAGAACCGCCGCATCGAGTTCAAGGTCGTTGATTAAGCTGTAACTGACCGATGAGAGGGTCCCGCGAGGGGCCCTCTTTTTACTGGGGCGTATCGGGGTAGCGGGTCAAGGCTGCGCGTCGCGGTTACGCCGGCCGCAAGACCTCGTCCTCCCATCGGACAAAGGGCTTGAGTTCCCGGATACTGCCGGTTGGAGTCGCACACCGGGTCGGTGTGGCGGTTCGGGCTCGGGTGAGCTATGATTACCAAGAAGGGGCTCAACCTCCCACCCGACAAACAGCTTCGAGATTTGACCCTCGTCCGGGGATTCCCCCGCCCCAACATGGATTCCGTGTTCGACCAGGTGAGTGAGTCAAACCTGATTCCTCGGTAGTAAGGGGATGCCATGCGTAGAAAAGTCATTATTATCCTGTTGATCGCCACCGCCGCCCTGGCCGCGCCCAAGCTCAAGATCGCCTTCATGGGCCTCGAGCCCAGCGGGGTGAGCGCATCCGAGGCCTCCGGCGTTTCGGACAGTTTCTTGAATGCGCTCATCAACACGTACCGCTTCGAGGTCGTCGAGCGGGACCGGCTGGAGGCCCTGATGGAAGAGCAGGGGCTCGCGATATCCGGTTGCACAACCACGGAGTGCTTCGTTCAGGTGGGTCAGTTGGCGGGCGCCCAGAAGGTGATTGTGGGAAAGGTCGCGCAGGTGGGCGGGTCTTATATCGTCAGCGTGCGGGTGGTGGATGTTTATTTGGGCAGGGTGGAGCAGTCGCTGGCCCAGGAATCGCGCAGTCTGGAGAACCTGTTGACGGTGGCGAATTCACTGGCCGTCCAGTTGTCCGGAACCATCTCGGTTGAGGGCACCGTGGTTTCGGTTTCGGGAAACACCATAAAAACCGATCTCGGAAGCCAGGAAGACATCAGCGTGAACGACACGGTGTACCTGGTGCGATTGGGCGAGGAGTACTATCACCCGGAAACCGGCCTGTTCCTCGGTCGCGACGTCGAGGAGCTGGGCGAGGCGAAGATCACCAAGGTTCTGGCCGATGAGCTCTCCGAGGCCGTTCTGAAGGGTGATTTCTCGGTGGTCGTCGGGGACAAGGTGCGACTTACAGCTCCAGTTAGCGTATCGCCGGTTGCCGGTTCCTCCGGCCGCATCGCCTTCACTTCCGACCGCGACGGGGACGAAGAAATCTTCGTGATGGACACCGACGGGAGCAACCAGACACAGTTGACCTATAACAACAGCAGTGACGCGTTTCCCGCCTGGAGCCCGGACGGCGGCCGCACCACCTTCAGCTCCGACCGCGACGGGGACTCTGAAATCTTCGTGATGGACGCCGACGGGAGCCCGGACGGCGGCCGCATCGCCTTTGTTTCCGACCGCAGCGGGGACGCGGAAATTATCGTCATGGACGCCGACGGGAGCAACCAGACCCAGTTGACGGACAATACCAGCCAGGACTGGTGTCCCGCCTGGAGTCCGGACGGCCGCCGCATCGCCTTCGACTCCGAACGCGACGGGGACGACGAAATCTTCGTGATGGACGCCGACGGGGGCAACCAGACCCAGTTGACGAACAACACAAGCGTTGACGAGTATCCCGCCTGGAGTCCGGACGGCCGCCGCATCGCCTTCGACTCCGACCGCGACGGGGACTGGGAAATCTTCGTGATGGACGCCGACGGGCGCAACCAGACCCAGTTGACCGACAACGCTAGCTATGACACTGCTTCCGCCTGGTGCCCGGTGGAGTAGGCCCCCTCCCTAACCCTCCCCCCAAAGGAGGGAGGGGGATAAAGATGAACCCCTCACCCTAGCCCGTAGGCGCGCCTCTCCCCAGAGGGGAGAGGGAGAAGCAGCCCCCCTCCCCGAACCCTTCAACTTAGGAGAAGATCGTGCGGTTCTTCATCTCCCTGGACATGGAGGGCGTGTCGGGGCTGGTGAACTGGGCCGGTTTCGACCCCCCCGCGGGACCGGACCACGCCTTCGCCCGCCGCCAGGCCCTCGCCGAGGTTCTGGCCGTCATCGAGGGGCTCCGGGACGGCGCCCGGGAGGCGGGTGAGCCGGTCGAGGGGGTAACGGTGACCGACGCGCACGCCCGGGGGCTCAACCTCCCGCCCGACGGGCTGCCCCGGGACGTGACCCTCATCCGCGGGTTCCCGCGCCCCAACTACATGGTGGAGGGCCTCGGCCCGGAGCACGATCTGGCCTGCTTCGTCGGCTACCACAGCCGGGTGGGCCGACCCGACGCTCTGATGGACCACTCCTACTCCGGCGGCGCCATTTACGAGGTTCGGCTGGACGGGAAGGTCGTGGGCGAGACCGAGCTCAACGCCGCCTACGCCGCCCACTACGGCGTGCCGCTGGGGCTGGTGTCCGGCGACGCCGCCCTGGAGGCCCAGGTGGCCGAGAGCTTCGGCCCGGGCGTCGTCTTCGTCCGGACGAAGGCGGGCATCGGCCGCTTCGCCGCCGCCTGCGAGCATCCAGAGAACGTGCTGGAGCGGCTGCGCGAGGGCGCCCGACGGGCGGTTCTCTCGCGGAAGGAGCTGCCGCTCTACCGGGCCGCCGAACCTTGCACCCTGGAGGTGGACCTCACCGAGACCCAGATGGCCGACCTGCTGGAGCTCTACCCCGGTTTCGAGCGGACGGGCGGGCGGCGGATCCGCATCACCGCGCCCGCGATGCCCGTCCTCTACCGGGCATACATGGGGCTGCTTCTGGTCGCCGGGGTCGCCAAGAGGATCCGGGAGGAATAGGATGCGCGCCGGTTCCATCGCGCTGGTCGGACTTCTCCTCCTCGCCTGCGGCGACGGGGTGGTCGAGGAGGGGGCCGTTCCCGACGCGCTCGCGCGTCCCGAGCCCGATCCCGCCCGGATGGCGGCGTGGCGCTGCGCCGGACGCGACTGGACCCACACGGGCGTCTTCCCCGGCGACGCCGCGACGCAGCCCGTCGAGTGCTGGCGGCTGGAGACGGGCGGGACGACCTTCGCCTGGCCCGTCGCCGCGCCCGGAATCGCCGTCGTCGCCGACGAGGCGGGGCACGTGGTCGCCGCCGCTCCAGCCACGGGGGAGGAGCGC
>JAPLSK010000090.1 GCA_026398675.1 bacterium
CGCTCGACCAGCGGGACCGGGGAGATATCCGGGTAGCCCAGCTCGGCGGCTATCTCCCCCGGCGTCGCCTTGTACCCCTGGGACCACAACCCCTCCAGAAAAGCCCCCGCCTCCGGGTCGCGCCACCATTCCTCGCCGAAACGGTCCAGGAGCGTCTGACGGACCTCGGCCTCAAGCAGCCAGGCGTAGAGGTAGCTGGTCGTATAGAAATCCTCGTTGGCGTAGTACACGCCGGTGTCGTACTCCTCGTCGGTGCGGGTCCAGACGCCGGCCCAGTCCACGAGCTCCTTGTAACCGGCCCGAGGGTCGGCCTCGACGCCGTGGAGCAGCAGCTCGTAGAGGAAGCTCACGCAGTAACTCCGCAGGCCGGAGAGTTCCGTGAAGAGCTGCTCGCGCCGGAAACGCCGGATCTCCTCCTCGTCCGCCATCCCCACGTCCTCTTTCAGAAACGCCGGGTTCTCGAAGACGTTCTCGAAGGTGAAAGCGTAGGTCTCGGTGACGGCGTCGTCGCCGAGGAGCTTTAGCTCGTAGGGCAGGCTCGGGTCGGTGAAGGCGAAGTGCAGGGCGTGGCCCATCTCGTGGAACAGGGTCTCGTAGTCGGTGAACCCGCCCGAGGGCTTGACCAAGACCCGGACGTCCTCGGGAACCCGCATGGGCCAGCAGGCGGCGCGGGGCTGTTTCTCCGGACGGTCCTCGGAATCGAGCCGGATGTTCGTCAGATTTTTAAAGTCTATCCCCAGGCCGTCGGTGAACTCGAGCCACAGCGGGATTAGCCGCTCGGCGGGGAAGTACGAATCGAACTCGTCGGTGCGCCAGAGCTGTCCCCGGTCGTAGCTGCGCACATCTTCCAGGGCCAGGTCGGGGAATACCTCCGCCGTCCTCTCCCGGGCCAGGCCCTCGAACAGGCCCCGCGTGGCCCCGAGGATGTAGAGGCAGTCCCCGGTGAGATCGCCGAAGTCCCGGTCGTTAATTTTTGCGTAGTAGTCCACGAAATCGCGAAAACCCAGCTCGCGGCACTCCCCGCGGTTGGCCTCGACCAACGCGGCGAGGCGCGGGTTCATCTCGTCCACGATGAACTGCCGCTCGGCGGTCCACAGCTCCCGGCGGCGGTCCCGGTCGTCCTCACGGAAGATGACGTCGTCTATCTGCCGGTAGGGAATCTCCTCCCCGCCGACCTCGATCTGGGCGGACGCCTCGGTGGTGATGTAGTCGTTGTAGAGCTCCTCGAGGGGAAACCACAGGAGGTTGTTCTCGAGGTCTTTGACGAGGTACGCGTAGGACCTGCGCTGGAGCGGGTCCGTCGCGTCGTTTTCCAGGGAGCGGAGCCAGTCCACCAGGGCGGGGTCGTCCAGGTAGGCGTACTTCTCGTAGATTGGCTCCGTGTCAACATCCTCGCCGTAGGCGTCCAGGGCGTAGTAGGCCTCGGCCAGCTCGTAGCCGAAGTCCTCCAGGTTCCCGCGCAGGGTCTCGACGGTAAGGGGGGTGCCGTCCGGTCCGACCGGCGCAGGAATGGCGGCCAGGGCACCTAAAACAAGTAAAAGCAATACTAAGGTGTTACGTCGCATGGGTTTCTCCATGTCCGCGGAGCAGTTCGAGGGCGTTGGTGAAGGTGGAAGGGGGGTCCGACGTGAAACTGAGCCGTTCTCCGCTTTCCGGGTGGTCGAAGGCCAATAGCCGGGCGTGAAGGGCGTGACCCGCGAGGGGCAGACCGGCGGAGGCGCGGCGGCTGGCCCGTGTTCCGTAAACTTCGTCCCCCAGGAGCGGGTGGCCCCGGTGGGCGAGGTGCACCCGGACCTGGTGAGTGCGTCCGGTCTCCAGGCGGCATTCGACGAGAGCGGCCCAGGGGTTGCCGGGCGGCAGCGGCTCCAGGACGCGGTAATGGGTCACGGCGGGCCGACCTCTCTGGACCACGGCGAAACGCTTGCGGTCCCGCGGGTGACGGCCGATGGGCGCCTCGATGATCCCCGCGGGGGGCTCGGGCACGCCGTAGGTGAGCGCCCAGTAAACCCGCTCGGTGGTGTGCGCCGAGAACTGCCCCACCAACGAAAGGAGGGCGGCTTGGGTCTTGGCCAGCACCAGGACCCCCGAGGTGTCCATGTCGAGCCGGTGGACCACGCCGGGTCGGCGGCCGTCGCCCACGACGGCCAACCCGATTCCCCGCGCCGCCAGCGCGTTCAAGAGGGTGTCGTCGGCATGGCCGTGGGCCGGGTGGACGACGAGCCCCGCCGGCTTGTCCACCACGACCACCGAGGAATCCTCGTAGAGAATCCCGATTTCGGCTTCGCGGGGGGTGAGCGGGTTCAGCGGTTCCGGCTCGGCCAGGGCCTCGGGGAAAATTTTCACCCTTTCGCCGCCCCGGATACGCTTGTCCGGCGAGGTCGGCGCGCCGTCGAGGGTGATCAGGCCCCCGTGTATGGCCGCCACGACGCGCGAGCGGGAGAC
>JAPLSK010000091.1 GCA_026398675.1 bacterium
TGCGGGAATCGGCGGGCGCCGGGGAGTGGACGCCGCCGGGTTAGCGCAGGGCGCCTTCCATGAGAGACCGGTGCTCGGCCGAGCCGCAGACCGAGACGTCGGGCGGGTTGTTCAACAGCCGCCTCCGTTCGAGGGGGTCCAGCCCCAGGCGCCGGCAGAGCTCCCCGAAGGCGCAGTTGTAATCGGCGAAGTCGGGCAACGGCAGGCCCAGGGCCAGCTTGAAGAGCCAGGTCCGCAGAACGTGGCGGCGGAGCGAATCGCGCTCCAGGCCGCCTTCTTTCAACGCCGCCAGGACGGCGTCCCGGGCCCCGGTCATCTGGGCGGCCGTGTGGCAGACGAGCACCAGATCGGCCCCGGCGCCGAGCGCCATCACCGCCGCCTCCGGGAGCCCGTAGTTCTTCACTATCGCACCCATCTCCAGGTCGTCGGTCACCGCCAAGCCGTCGAAGCCTATCCCGCCCCGCAGGGTGTCGTAGGCCGCCGGGGAGAGGCTGGCGGGCAGGTCGGGGTCCAAGGCGGGGATGACCACGTGGCTGACCATCGCCGCCTTGAGCCACTGACCGTCGGTTAAAAGCGCGCGGAAGGGGGGCCACTCGTAAGCCTCTAGGTGCTCCCGGTTCACGTTGATGACCGGCAGGTCGTAATGGGCGTCCACGGCGGCCTCGCCCTTGCCGGGGAAGTGCTTGGCGCAGACGGCGACGCCAGAGGCGAGAATCCCCCGGGCCACGGCGGCTGCGTACTCGCAAACCACCTGCGGGTCCGAGGAGAAGGATCGGTCTCCGATACCGGGGTTGGACGGGTTCGTTAAAACGTCCACCACCGGGGCCAGGTTCCAGTTGCAGCCCACCGCGGCCAGCTCCCGGCCGATGACCTCCCCCACCGTCTCGGCGCCCGCGGGGTCCGTCCTCCCCGGCAGCTCACCCATGGCCGGGATGGCGGTGAAGCCGTCCTTCAGCCGCCGGACCCTCCCCCCCTCCTGGTCCACGGCGATGAGAAGACCGGGCAGGCCCAACTCCGCGGCCTCCGCCTGCAGGGCGCCGGTCAGCTCCCGCAGTTGAGCGGCGTCGGCGATGTTCCGGCCGAAAAGGATGACCCCGGCGGGCCGGAGCCCGGCCAGCCTCTCCACCAGCGCGTCGTTCAGGTCGAGACCGTCTATTCCGACCACGAAGAGCTGCCCGACCAGTTCCTCGTCGGTGAGCTCCCCGATGCGCTCCAGAAGCGCGCTCCGTACGTCGTAACGCTCCAGGGCGATTTCCTCGGCGTAAGGGCCGAAACCCAGCCGGTTCGGCAAAAAGGCCAGGACGAGCGCGGCCGCCAGAAGAATGGTAACGACTGTAAAAAGGACGACCTTCAACGCTCCGCCCTTTCAAGGGTTAAACAACGCCGTCTCGGTCATGTCCGCTCCGCGTTACAGAGGGGCCTGCCATTCTGCCGCGGCAAAATGACTTCCCTGTAAGGAGGAGGGCCCTGGCCGCCCTCCGGCAACGAAAACCGCACCACGATGCGCCGATGAATCCAAATCGAGCTCTCGCACTGATCGGGAAACGGCCCGCCAACGTCAATGCTTGATGTCCAGCATCTCGACGACGGTATCGGCCCGCTTCACCAACTCCACCGGCGCTTTCCGACCGGTGAGAACCAGTTCCACGGGGAATCCCACCTCGAATAACGTCTCGACGTCCGCAAGGGGGATAAAACCGGCCTCCATCGCGTCCAGGAGCCCGTCCAGCACCACCAGGTCGTGGCCCCGGGCCACGATTAAGTCGAGGGCCGTCCGCCAGCCCTTCTGGGCCGAGCTCCGCCCGTCCACCCTCAAGTCGGATGGATAAACCTCGATTCCCAGCTTGACCGCCGACTCGGCCTCCCCGGAGGTTTCCGGCCTCAGAAACCGCACCACCGCCACCCGTGCGCCGTTTCCGCGTCGTACCATAGCCAGGCCGAAAGCGGCGGCGCTGCTGGTCTCGACCTCGCCGGAATAGATCCTGACCTTGCTGTCCGTATCCGCCACTCATGCTCCTTCAGCTGGGTAAAAGCGGTCAGGCCTCGTCGCCGTCCTTGGAGGCGATCAGCCGGACGAAGAGGGCCACCACCTTGGGATCGTACCGCGAGCCGGCCTCGGCTTCGAGCTCGGCCAGGGCCGACCGCGCAGTTTTTGGCTGCTGGTAGCGCCGCCCCGAAATCATCGTGTCGTAAGAATCGGCGACCGCCACCAGGCGCGCGCCGACGTAAGCCTCCTCGCCCGTGAGCCCCAGGGAGTAACCCTTGCCGTCCCAGCGCTCGTGATGCTGGCGGACGGTCTTGATGCACTCCTCGTCGAACCCCAAGAGCTTGAGGATGTCCGCGCCGACCTCGGGGTGCGCCTCCACCTGTCTCTGCTCCTCCTCGGAGAGCTGCACCGTGTCCTGGATGGTGGCGTCGGCCAGGGTGGCTATCATGCCGACGTCGTGCAAAATGGCGCCGTAGACGATCTGGTGGATTTCCTGCCGGGGAAGGCCCGCCATCTGCGCTAGCTGGGCCACGTAACGGCTGACGCGCTCGGAGTGGCCGCGGGTATAGGGGTCGCGGGAGTCTATGGCGGCGATGAGGCGGCCGACGGTGTCGCGGTCGTGCTTGTGCAACCGCTGGAACAACCGAGCGTTCTCCAGATGGACGGACACCTGCTTGGAGAGGCTCCAGATGAGGCGCAGCTCCTCGGCGTCGTAATCCGTCTGCCCGACCCTGGGCCCCAGGGCCAGGACGCCGAGGAACTCGCGCGTGGATACGAGCCCGCAGACCATCGTCAGGCCCAGCTCGGTCAGCTTTTGCGTCAGGCTGCCCGCGCCGCCCTCGGTCAGGGCTTCCAGCGGCAACGGCCTCTTCGCCTCCAAGAGCTCACGGCGGAAATCCTCGGAGAGGACCTGGGAATAAGTCAGGTCGAGCTCGTTAGTGATGCCCTTGGCCATCTTGAGGTTCAGGTGGTCGCCCTCCATCAGGAAGACCGCCGTGCGACTGACGCCGAGCTGCCCGATGACGATGACCAGGAAGGTGTTCAATAGCTCGTGAACGGCGAGTTGGGTGCTGAAATCACGGGCGGCCTGGAACATGGTCTTGAGCTCGAGGGTCTTGCGGTTGAGCTTTTTACCGGCAAGGGTCAGCGCCTCGTCCGAGCGCGTCAGTCGCTCCGAGGTGGCCGCCAGTTCGCCGACCAAAGGCTCGATTGAGAGGTGGTAGAGGACGAACCAGTTGAGCTGTCGGCCCAGAAGAGAGAGGGCCTCGACCTCACCCTCGATGATGGGGCTGGGACCCAAGCAGATGAACGCATGGAGACCCTCGCCGCTCCGCAAGCGGAAAATACCCTGGGTGCCCGTCATCTGCAGCGTCTCGAGCTCCTCCGACGGTGGGAACGCCCGGCGCCAGCGCGGGAAGAGGATGAAATCGTTCTTCGCGCCGCGCAGGTGGTCCACGAACGCCCCGTCAACGGGCAGGCGGAAGCCCGGGCCGATGCCGGTGCCCTGACCGGCGACGACCAGGGGCGCGAAAAAACCGTCGCCCGTCTGGGTGAAAAGCGCCATCCACGGAATACCGAAGGCGTGGACCGCGGCGCTGAGGGCAAGCGCGATTGGCTGATCGGTGCTCCGGAGACGGACCAGGACATCCGAGAACTCGAGCACGTCCTTTGGGGTGGCCAGGGAGCGGAGGGGAACCTCGATGGGGGACGGGGCACTTGGGACTTCGGACGTCGTGGGGGTGAGCCGGGAAAAGTGGTTCAGGGCCTCGTCAACCGAGTCGTAAATTTTGAAGTAATCCAAAAGGTCCAAAGATTCCAGCACACGACGGATGCGGGGAGGGATTACCGCGAAAACGATGTCGCCGTCCGAGGCTCGGATCTCCTTGGCCACGGAGATGAAGGCGCCCACACCCGCGCTCGAGATGAACTCGAGCTTATCGAGGATGAAGACGCTGTTGTACACACCCTCGCCCAGGCAAGTCTCGAAGAGCTTCTGTATGTCCGTCGAGCCCTCGATGCCGAGCATGCCGGAAATTTCATAGACGCGGACGCCGTCCGGGCTGGTGCGGTTGAGGGCGATGGAGAGCTCGTGCATGGCTCGCCGTATGGTCGTGGGCGTGGTGCCGGTTTTAAGATGCGCAGTGGAGGGTCCGAATGACCTTAAACATCAAAAAGCGTGCCAGTTCCGAGGAGGCAAGGGGTTTCGCCAGAGGCGTAGCTCGCTCCGCTCGGTTTGCCAGGGGCATAGCTCGGTTCGCCGGGGGCGTAGCTCGGTTCGCTCGGTTAAGCCCCTCGTCTCCATAAACGGCGCAACCCTAATCCGCTCCTATGCCGGTAACTCACCGCCGCGGGGTCCGCTAGAGACCCCTTCCCGTATGTTAACCCCGCTTCGGCGTAGGTCGAACCGTAGGTCGAACCGTAGGTCGAACCTCGAACAACTTTTTCATCTCCAGGACGTTCAGGCCGTCTCGATTGTAGAAGCTGACCTCGTCCATCAGGTTGCGGATCATCCAGAGGCCCAGCCCTCCGTCGGCCCCCCGGTCAATGAGCTCCCACACGTCGGGCGAGACGCGATCCGCGTCGTCGGGAGGCCGGAAGGGGGGGCCCGTATCGTAGATGAAGATTATCGCCGCGGATTCCTGTATCTCAAGCTCCACCTCGATGTCGCGCTCCGGGGAGTCTCTGTAGGCGTGCTCGATGACGTTGGCGCAGCCCTCGTAAACCGCCAGGGTGATGTCGTCGCGCACGGTTCCCGGTACGCCGTGCAGGGAGGCCACCCGGCTGACGAACCGTTTGATGCCCGCCAGGGCCTCAAGGTCGGATTTCAAACGGATACTGTACCGTTCGTGTTTCATCGCCCGTGGGTTCGCGGGACCCCTGAAACCCGTGTTCAAAGGGTAAAAAGACCCTATCAGCAAGCAATGATAGGGCTTGGCGTAAAAAAAGTCAACGCGGCCGATTCTAAAGCGGACACTCGATAACTCTTTGATATACAACATATTACGTTCTACATACCCCGGGGACCGAGGGCCATTATCCCCCTAAAAGGGCTGGGGGAGCGGTTTTTTCGCAATATTTTTCTTGACAAGCCTTTGAAAGCCTGTTTATAGTAGATCCATCAGCTGCAGCAAAGCTGTAAAAGCGCATTAAACAACGCTTCACATGCGGTAAGCCCCGGTTCCAATTCTTGGCAATCGGGGAGCCGAAGGTCCATAAAACGAGACAGGCGCGTAAGCGCCGCTACCCCAAGGGGGAAAAATGACCAAGCAAGACCTCATCGATCGCATTGCCAGCCAGACCGGCCTTACCAAACGCCAGGCTGGCCAGGCCCTCAATGCCGTAGTTGACGGCATCAAGGGCGCCATGAAGAAGGGCGAGCGTGTGACCCTCGTCGGCTTCGGCACCTTCTTCGTCGCACAGCGGAAGTCCCGCACCGGCCGCAACCCGCGGACCCAGCAGAAAATCAACATCCCGGCCCGCAAGGTTCCGAACTTCCGCGCAGGCAAAGAGCTCAAGCACCTGGTTCGGTAACGGGATAACCCGTTCGTAAGAAGGGCCCCCAAAGGGGGCCCTTTTTTAAAAGAACAACGAGGATGACGAAACGACCTGATGGGGGCCCTTTTTTGCGCAGAGATAATCGGCTTCGACGACCACCTTTAATAGCTTCGCAAGAATAGCCCCCCCAAAGTGGCCCTTTTTAAAAGCACAACGAGGATGACGAAACGACTGTGGGGAAAGACCGAAATGAGCCCCTTGAAGGAACCCTTTTTAACGGGATTACGAATCGGGCGCCTGAGCACTTCGCAAGTCTTCGGTAACCTGATCTCACGTCACGTTCGCGGCGTCCCTAGTCCGCGGCTGAGTCCGCCCGTCGGCGATGGCGCGACGTCCGCAAAGGACCTCACGGCCGCGTACTTCGCTGGTTTTACGCCAGAGCATATCCACGAAGGCCTCGAGCCTCGTTTGCAATCCCGCCTGTCCCGTGGACTCGTCAATATCCAGAGAAAGAACCGCCATGCCGGTCACCGCCCCGATGCGCGGCAGTATGCTCTTGGCCACAATCTCCGGTATGCAGGTGAATGGCGAGAGCTGTATCACGCCGTCGAAGCCTTCTCGCGCGTAAATGACGCTCTCTCCTACACTCTCGCGCCCATCCCCCCCGACCCAGAACTGGAGGAAGTGCGACGATGCCCTGGCAATCCGGTGCTTGGTCCATCGCCGGTAGATTCCGCCCACGAGCCACTTGGTGGCGTAGAGGCTCCGGTGGACTTCGACGCCCATGTAGCCCAGGGTCCGCTCGATGTCACAGTTGGCGAAGGCGTCCAGGACGACGAAAATCTCTCCGACGATGCCGACGCGGAGCGGCTCGAAGTCGCGCTTGATGGGTACGTTCCGGGAGAAGAAACGCCCTATACACTCCACCAGGTCGTCGTAGCGGTGGATGGTGGGTATCTTCGCGACCTGCGCGAGCGCCCGGTCCATGGTCCGGTCCGTCGAGCCGGGGTAGAGCTCGCGCGGGCGGTAGAAATGGGACAGGCGCTCGATCTCCTCCACCGCCTTGAGCAAGCGCCACGCATACACGGTCTGTGTAATCCGCTCCGCCCAGGTCATGCCCGGGCTCATCCGCTTGATGTTGGTGATGATGGGCGGTTCGAGGAGGTAGAGTTCCAGGGGGTGGCCGTGCTCGGCCAGTATCTGACGGTGTAGGACGCCGTAGAGCCCGGCGCGGCAAGGTCCCCGACCCCCCGAGGTGAAAATGGCCTCTATCTCGGGGTGCTGCGCCAGCACCTGGAAATACTGCCCCGTGATGATTTTAAAGGGGAAGCAGACGAACTCGGGGCTGTAGCGCGTACCCAGGGAGAGGGTGTGCTTGGTCGGGGGGGGCGGGATGAAGACCCGGTGCCCGAAGCCCTCCAGAAAGCGCCGGTAGCCGATGTGGCAGAGACCCATGCGCGGGGTGGTGATATTCATGCCATTGCCCTCTCCACTAACTGCGCCGTCGGCTGGTATAATAGCCCCGAGAGCGACACCTTGTCTACAAACCTCCTCCGATTGCCCGACCTTCAGGGTGGATGGGATAAGCGACTTGCAGCGTTCACTCGCGGTCTTCGTCCTATTTGCCTTTGCCGCGTCCGCCACCGGCGCCGGCACCGCCGTGTTCCCCCTCGACCCCGGCGAGTGGCTCTCGGGCGGCCTTTCGGTGTGGCTGGCCCGGGCGTTGGACACCGTGTGGTATGTGGCGGAGATGGCGGACTTCGATACGGAGCCGGGAAACCTGGCGGGGATGAACCGGACGGCCGCCGCGGACGGCCTTGACCGGCTTCTCGTCGTCAACTGCGGCTACCTCGGTGAGCGTGTTACCCTCGAGCTCTTCCTCTTCGACACCGGGGACGAGACGCTGATCGGCTTCTGGCAGGGATTGATCAATTACGACGCCCTCCCCGGAGAGCTGCCCTCCGGTTTGAGTGCGGTAATCGGGGACCTCGACCTCCCCGCGGTTGAGTATCCCGCCGGTTTCCTGGACGACCGCCGGGCGGACTTCACCGCCTACTTCGGAGGATGATGGGGGAAGGTCCGGCCAGGCTCTTCACCGACGGTGGGGCCCGGGGAAACCCCGGCCCCGCGGCCTACGGGCTCGTACTCTACGATGCGGACGGAAACGAGCTTCTCCGGCGCGCGGGGAGAATCGGACGCGCCACGAACAACGTCGCCGAGTACTCCGCCGTCATCGCCGGCCTGGAGCTCGCCCGCCAACTCGGGCTCACCGGGCTGGACGTCTACCTGGACGCCCAACTCGTCGTCCGCCAGCTCACCGGCGAGTACAGGACGAAAGACCCGCGCCTCGCCGAGCTCAAGACGAGGGCGCTCGCCCTCGCTCGGGAACTGACCCGCGTCCGCTTCCACTTCATCCCCCGCGAGGAGAACCGCCTCGCCGATTCCCTCGTCAACGCCGCCCTCGACGGCCGGAACCCCGACACCCTGTGAGAAAAATCCTCCGAGCCGCACCCCTTTTCCTCCCGCTGCTCATATCCTGCGCCGCCGAGGAGCGGGACGACTTTATCGCCATGGACACGGTGGTGGAGCTCTGCGCCGTGGGTGGGGACCGCGCGCTGGAGGGTGCCCGGCGAGCGGTGGAGGCCGTGGAGGGCTGGGCCGACTGCTACAACCCCGAGGCGGAGCTGTACCGGCTCAACCTGTCGGCGGGCGGGGGACCGGTACGGGTCTCGGCGGAGCTGGCGGAGGTCCTGGAGGTGTCGCTCCGGGTCGCCGAGAAATCCGGCGGCGCTTTCGATCCCACCGTCCTGCCCCTCATCGAAGCCTACGGGTTCAACGGGGATAAACGGAGGGTGCCCGGCGACGAGGAAATTTCGGGGATACTCACCCGTGTGGATTACCGGCGGATCGGGCTCGTCGGGGACGGCGTGGATATACCGGAAGGAGTAGCCCTGGACCTGGGCGGCGTGGCCAAGGGGTACGCCGTGGACCGGGCCCTCGATGCGATGGCGGACGCCGGCGCCGAGGCCGGCCTGGTCAACATCGGCGGGGACATCGCCGTGTTCGGGGAGAGAGCCGACGGCGGTCCGTGGACCATCGGCGTCCAGCACCCCCGGGCGCCGGGGGAACTCTTCGCCGTCCTGGAACTGGAGAACGGGGCGGTGGCCACCTCGGGGGACTACGAGCGCTACTTCGTCGTGGACGGCGTGCGCTACCACCACATCCTGGACCCTAAAACGGGCCGCCCCGCGCGGGGGCTAATCTCAGTGACCATCACCGCGCCTACCTGCGTCCTGGCCGACGCCTACGCCACCGCCGTGTTCGTCCTGGGGCCGGAAAAGGGGCTGAGGCTCCTGGAGGCCGACGACGAGCTGGAGGGGCTGCTGATATACACCGGGGCTGACGGGGAGCTCGATTACGCCGTCACGGACGGTCTAGTGGAAAGGCTGAAAATCCTGAGCGGGAAATAAAAAGGGGCTCCGGGAGCCCCGCCGCATCGCCCGCAGGCTAGAAACCGAAGAACTCCCGCATCTGACCGAGGATGGCCCGGCGGATGTGGTCGGCTTTATCCTTTTCCGCCATCGTCTTCTGCTCGTGCTCGGTGAGGTACTTCGATATGAGGGCCAGGTTCTGGGTGACCCTTTCGCTGGCGGCCACGGCCAACTGCGCGCTCACCTCGGGGTGCCCCTGGAGGATTTCCCTGAAATCCTCCTTCCCCAGGGCGTAAACCTCGCTCTCATCGACGGCGACGACGGTGGCGGTCCTCGCCTCGCCCGTCAGCAGGCTCATCTCGCCGAAGAAGTTGCCCGGTCCCAGCTCGGCCACCTTGACCCCGAAGCGGTGCTTCGCCTTCGCCTTCTTCACGAAAACCTCGAACCGGCCGCTCCCGATCAGGTAGAAGGTGTCGCCCTCGACCCCCTGCTCGATTACGACCTCCCTCCGGGCGAAGAGCTGGGTCTTGAAAACCCGGGCGAGCTTCTCGAACACTTCCGGCTTCAGGGGCGAGAAAAGGTCCACGCCGTGGAGCATCTCGATCCGCCGGGCCAGTGACCTCCGGGCGCCCTCCTCCAAGACCCGGTCGTCCACCTGGTGGAAGTAGACGTCGCGGATGGGGAAGGGGAGGGTTATGCCTTCGCGCTTGAAGGCGTACCAGAGCCGGTTCATCACCTCGGCCCGCACGTTGCGCAACCTGGAGTAGTCGTGGATGTAGAAGCGGATCCGATACTTGATGGAGAACTCATAGAAATCCGTGAGATAGAGGCACTGCTGAGCCGGTTCGATCCCATCCACATCCTCCAGCACCTCGCGGATGACCCGGCGGACCTTCTCGGGCGGGTCCTGGTAGCTGATGCCGATATTCAGATCGGCCACGTGCTTCGTCGTGGGGTGGGAGTAGTTGCACAGGTCCGAGGAGGCGATGACGCTGTTGGGCAGGATGACGTCGTCCCCGTCGAAGGTGCGGATCCGCACCTCGCGCCAGTTCATCTGCACAACCTGGCCCTCGAACTCCTTGATCGCCAACCAGTCGCCGATCTGGAAGGGCTTGCTGGCCTGGATGCTCATCCCGGCGAAGACGTTCCCCAGGGTGTCCTGGAGCGCCAGGCCCAAAACCAGGGAGAGCACCGCCGACGAGGCCAGGAGCGCCGAGATGTCCAGTTTCGTCGCGGTCCCGATGACGGCCACGAGCGCGACGAAGTACGCGAGCCCGCGGACGACCTGCTGAAAGAGGGCGGGCAACGGCTTGCGTTGCCTTTTCTCCCGGTTTCGTTCCCAGAAGAAGTAGCTGAAGATGTTGATCAAGAGGAAGGCGGCCGAGAGGCTGGCGACGGACGTGACAACGATGTAGAACCAACCCCCGGTCACATTCACCCAGACCAGGGCGCCCAGGACACTGATGAACAGCAACAGGACGCGGAGGAAGAAGTTGTACCGACGGGCCAGACGCCACTCGGGCTTCCCCCGCTCGGTCCCCTTGGGATGGGGCAGCTTGAACCCGGCCTCCCGGAGCACCTCCTCCGCCTGCCGTGGCTGCGCCTCCACCGGAGTCTGCGCCGTGACGGGGAGGAGGAGCAGGAACAGGGCGATGAGGAGAACCTGTTTCACTTTAATGTCCTATTCATCCCGGGCGATTCTAACACACGCGGTCGGGTGACCTCCGGTGGTTTGCTCGGTTCGCGATGACGTAGGGGCGGGGCTCTGTCCCCGCCCGCGGGCGACCGCAGAGGGTCGCCCCTACGGGCTCGCTTCGCTCGGTTAAACCCCTTGCCTGTCTGCGGCTCCACCCCCGCGGACCCCGGAGCTAGGCGCATTCCGGACAGTACTTCGCGACCCAGGCGGTGAGACGGTCCACGAAGCTCTGCAGGTTTACCAGGCTGTTGGCGAAGCTGAAGCGGATGTAGCCCTCGCCGGCGGAACCGAAAGCGGTGCCGTGGAGCGCGGCGATATGGGCCTCCTCGAGCAGGCGGTCGTTTATCTCCTTGGCGGGCATCCCCAGGCTCGAGAGGTCGGCAAAGGCGTAGAAAGCCCCCTTGGGCTCGTTCACCTTCAAACAGCCGAGCTTGCGCAGGGCGGGGATGAGATATGCGCGGCGCTCGGCGAACTTCTGTCGCATCCGCTCCACGGCGTTCCAGCTCTCGGGATTCTTTATCGCCTCCAGCGCCCCGTACTGGTTGAAGGTGCAGGTGCAAGAGTTGGAGTTGGTGGTCAAGGTCGCCAGCTTCTTGGCCAGGAGCTCGGGGACGACGCCGTAACCCAGGCGCCAGCCGGTCATGGCGAAGGTTTTGCTCCAACCGTCCACCATTATCAGCCGGGGCTTGAGGGAGTCAAAGGCGAGCGCCGATACGTGAGGTTCGTCGTAGACGATGGAGGAGTAAACCTCGTCGGAGAGGACCCAGAACCCGTGTTTCTCCGAGAGCTCGGCAATCCGGGCGTAATCCTCCCCGGCGAACATCCCGCCGGTGGGGTTGTGGGGGCTGTTGGTGACGAGTATCCGGATTTTATCGGCGTCCGCCTTTTCGGCGAGCCAGTCCAGGTCGGGCCGGAAGCCCTTTTCCGGGAGGAGGGGGTAGGTTTCGATCCGTGCGCCGACTATCATCGCCGCGGCCTCGTAAGCCGGGAAATTGATGTCGGGGATGAGCACCAGCTCCCCGGAGTTGACCAGGGCCTGGAAGCTGAAGAAGATGAGCGGCTTGGCTCCGGGGGCGATGACGACCTCGGCGGGGC
>JAPLSK010000092.1 GCA_026398675.1 bacterium
GGGCCTTCGCCATCCACGACCTGGAGCTCGCGCACTTCGGGAAGACATCGGAGGACGTGGCGGCGCAGTTGCCGCTGGGACGCTTCGGCATGGCGCGCGAGACGGCGGCGCTGGTCAACGGGGCCTACTCCCGGGCGGCGCGGGAGGGGCTCGGGGCCGGCGAGGCGCTGGGGCTCGCCGCATCCGACGGTGAAAATAAAAAAACCAGCGTCCTGGCCCGGCTCTACGACCTGATGATTCCCGTCACCGTCCACGTGGCCCTGGGCACCGACATCACCCACATGCACCCGGACTGCGACGGCGCGGCGGTGGGCGAGGCCAGCCTGCGCGATTTCCGCATCCTGGCGCACCAGGCGGCGGGCCTCGGCGGCTCCGGCGACGCCCTCGGCGGCTGCTATCTGAACTGGGGCTCGGCGGTGCTACTGCCCGAGGTGTTTTTGAAGGCTATCTCCGTGGCCCGCAACCTGGGGATGACCGGGCGGTTCACCACGGCGGCCTTCGATTTCTCGACCGCCTATCGGGTGAGCGAGAACGTGGTGAACCGGCCCAGCCCCGGCGACGGCCGCTATCTGGTCGGTCCCCACGAGGTTCTGCTGCCGCTCTTCTGCGCCGCCTGCCTGCGGGAGTTGGAGGGACATGGGGCCTGACGAGCTGGCCGCCCGCGAACTCCGCCTGGCCGCGGAGAATTTCGGAAAAATCGCCGATGAGCTGGCCGGTCCGGTGACCCGCGCGGCGGACATCATCATCGGCGCGCTCCGGGCCGGGGGGAAAATCCTTTTATGCGGCAACGGAGGCTCCGCCGCCGACGCCCAGCACTTCGCCGCCGAGCTCGTCGGGCGCTTCGAGACCGAGCGGAGGCCCCTGCCCGCCGTCGCCCTCTCCACCGACTCGAGCAGCCTCACCGCCATCGGCAACGACTACGGCTTCGAGGAGGTTTTCGCCCGCCAGGTCCGCGCCCTGGGCCGCGAGGGTGACGTGCTGGTCGCCATCTCCACCAGCGGTGGCTCGCCCAACGTCCTGGCGGCCGTGGCGGCCGCCCGGGAAAAAAAGATGCGGGTCGTGGCCCTGGCCGGCCGCGACGGCGGGAAACTGGCGCCGGAGGCCGACGCGGCCGTGGTCGTCCGGGCCCAGCGCACCTGCCGCATCCAGGAGGGCCACATCACCTGCATCCACGTCATCTGCCGACTCGTGGACGAGGCGATCGGTGAATAAATGTGCCCGGAGGGGGATATGAACAAGTTATTCTACGGCGACAATCTGGACATCCTGCGCGACCACATCGCGGACGAGAGCGTTGATTTAATTTACATTGACCCGCCGTTCAACTCGAAACGCAACTACAACATGATTTGGGACGAGGCCACAGCTCAGACCGAGGCCTTCAGTGACACCTGGAGCCTGCGCAGCATCGCCGACGAGGAGAAGCTCATCTTCGACGGTGAGCCCCAGCGGTACAGCGCTCTGCACGACATTTTAAACGCATTTAATATCCTTCTTAAACGCACCAACCCGGCACTTTACGCATATCTGACCAACATCGGAATCAGGATTGTCGAGCTTCACCGTGTATTGAAGAAAACCGGCAGCCTGTATCTACACTGTGATCCCACTGCAGGGCATTATCTGAAGCTCATTCTCGACGCGGTTTTCGGAAGAAAGATGATGTTAAATGAAATAGTTTGGTGTTACGACACGGGTGGGCGCTCAAAGAAAAAGTTCCCCTCAAAACACGATACGATTTTCTGGTACTCGAAAACCGAAGGGTATCGCTTCGAATACGATCAAGTATCTCTTCCTCGAAATTTCTCTACAATGCACGAACCGGTACATCAAGACGAAGACGGGAGGTACTATCAAACCAACTACAAGAACGGGGAGCTCTATAAATATTATCTGGAAAAGGGTCAGTTGCCGAACGATTGGTGGTCGGATATCCAGGCGTTGAACCCGGCTGCCAAGGAAAGGCTCGGTTATCCGACGCAGAAACCGGAACGGTTATTGGAAAGAATCATTCGCTCCGCCACGCGCAAGAACGATCTGGTGCTGGATGCGTACTGCGGCTGTGGAACCACTGTGGCAGTCGCTCAAAATTTGAATCGCCGGTGGATCGGTATTGACATAACCTATCTGGCCGTGGAGCTTATCAAGCAGCGCCTTATCGATCACTACTTTCTGGAGAAGAGTGGTGGTAGCCTACAAGAGGCTACGAAACAGTTTAACCGCGAGGTCGAAATATTCGGTATACCCCGCGATATGGAGGGTGCGGTAGCGCTGGCCACAAAGACCAAGGGGGATCGGGTCAGGAAAGAGTTCGAGAAGTGGGCCGTGTTCACCTTTGGCGGTGTTTTTTTCGAGAAGCGGGGTGCCGATAGCGGGATAGACGGCTACTGCCATATCGTGGACCTGGGTAAAGAGGGGAAGGCTGAACGGTTGAGGGCGTACATTCAAGTCAAGTCGGGGAAAGTCGGGGTGTCGCACATCAGGGAATTCTCCCACGTCCTGGATCATGAAAATGCCCCGATGGGGATATTTATCACCCTGGAGCCGCCGACGAAGGATATGCTCGACGAGATTCGGGTGATGCCCAAGTACGTGAACAAACTTACGGGCCAGGAGTATGATCGAGTGTATATCGTAACCGTGGAAGACCTTATCGAAGGCAACCTGCCGAACCTGCCTATGACCCGCATCACCAAGCAGGCCAAAACGAACAAATCCGAAGTAGAAACTGAGGATTTCTTTGAATGAGAAAGGTAGCGCAATGAAACGACTGATCGCCGTGTCCGCCGAGGGGAACCACGGGCTGGATTCGCCCGTCTGCGGCCACTTCGGCCACACCCCGTATTTCTTTTTCGTGGAGGAGGTGGGCGGCCGACTGGGCGAGTGCCGCTGCCTGGCCAACCCCTTCTTCGAGGAACACCAGCCCGGACAGGTTCCGCTCTTCATCAAAGAGCAGGGGGCGAACGTCATCATTTCCGGCAATATGGGCTCCACCGCGGCGCAGATTTTTTCCCACCACGGCATCGAGGTGGTCACCGGCGCATCCGGCACCGTCCGGGAGGCGGTCGCGGCCTTCCTCAAGGGCGGGATAATAAAAGGCTGGCAGCCATACGAGCACCGCGGAGACGGCGAGCACCGGCACTAGAGGAGGCCCGCTGAAGGGGACGCTTTCCCATAAACGCCTCGAGGAGATGCTGGCCTCGCTTCCCGGCCGGCGGGTGCTCGTCGTGGGCGACCTGATGCTGGACCGCTACGTCTGGGGCCGGGTGGAGCGCATCAGCCCCGAGGCGCCGGTTCCGGTGGTGGAGGTTGAGCGGGAGACGACGCTGGCGGGCGGCGCGGCCAACGTGGCCCGCACCATCGCCGCCCTGGGGGGCGTTCCGCTCCTCATGGGCGTGGTCGGAACCGACGAGGACGCCGGGGAGCTGCGCGCCGGGCTCGCAGCCGACGGGATTGACCATGGGCACATCCTCGCCGTGCGCGACCGGCCGACCACCCTCAAGACCCGCGTCATGGCCGACCGGCAGCAGGTCTGCCGCGTGGACCGCGAGGTGCGCGCCCCGGTGGACGAAGCCGTCCGGGCGAACCTCGTCGCCCGCGGGCGGGAGCTCTTGGCCGGGGCCGACGCCCTCCTGCTCTCCGATTACGGCAAGGGGCTCCTCTCCCCGGCCCTCATCCGCGACCTGGTGACCTGTGCCGGGGGGAAGCCCAGCGCCGTGGACCCCAAGCAGGACCACTTCACCGCCTACGCCGGGGTGACGGTGGCCACTCCGAACAACCACGAGGCGGGGGGCGCGGTGGGCCGGCGCGGGCGGTACGAGGAGCTGGACGACGTCGCCGCCCGGCTCTTCGAGCTCACCGGCCTCCAGAATCTTCTCATCACCTGCGGCGAGCGGGGGATGCGCCTCTACGAGGGGCCGGGGGCCGAGGCCGAGGTCATCGAGACCGTGGCCCGGGAGGTTTTCGACGTCACCGGGGCCGGCGACACGGTCACCGGGGTGCTCACCCTGGCCCTGGCCGCCGGGGCGTCCCTTTCCGAGGGGGCGCACCTGGCGAACCTGGCCGCCGGGGTGGTCATCGCCAAGGTCGGCGTGGCCACCGCCTCGCCCGCCGAAATCCTCCGCCAGCACGACCTCGTCGCGGGCGTGTAAAAAACGTTGCCAAAGGGGACCGGTTGACTGGTATAATCATGCGCGGTCGTAAGCTTAATGGCTTGAAGGAAAGCGCGTAACCCAAGGGGACCTCATGTTACGTAAGCTGTATTTCGATTTCCGCGACGTGGTGCGGGCGCCCCGCCTGGGCTTTTCGGCGAAGAAAATCTGGGTGCAGTTCACCGGCCTCGTCGTCGGCTTGGTGGGTTACGCCGTCCTGGCGTACGCATCGCTCCTGATCGCCGGCGCCTCCTTCGCCGAAATCTGGCTCAACTACGGCGCCCTGCCCGTCCCCATGGTTTTCGGCCCGGGCTCCGAGGTCGCCGACTACTTCGTCGGCGTGCCCTGGTACTCGTGGCTCATCTGGGCCATGGGCGTCCTGTGGGCGCTGGTGATAGCCCTTCTGGCCGGGACCGCCACCGCCAAGCTCACCTACGAGCAGCTCCGGGGGAACGACTTCTTCTCGAAGAAGGAGGCGTGGCGGTTCGCCCGCAAGAACGCCGCCGCCGTCGTCCTCTCCCCCGTCGGCCTGGCCATTCTCGCCGCGGGCCTCGTATTCGGCGGACTCGTCATCGGCTGGTTCGCAAGCTGGGGCGCGGTTTCCGCCTGGATAGCGACCTTCTTCTTCCCGGCCATCATCGGCGTCACCATCTTCACCCTCTACCTCGCGGTGATAATCGTCGTCGGGGTGGTCATCGCGCCGGCCGTCGTCGCCACCACCAAGAACGACACCTTCGAGACCATCTTCGAGCTCTTCTCCACCGTGGCCGCCCAGCCATGGAGACTCTTCCTCTACGAGTTCCTACTTTTCCTTGTCACCCTCATCGCCTTCGGCATCTTTCTGGTCTTCATCGCCTTCGCCCTTAAAATGATGAAGATGGTCTTCGGGGTCTGGTGGGGGACGGACTTCACCCAGTACGTCCTGCCCCAGGCCCAGCACTACACCCACAGCTTCCTGCGAGTGCCGGTGGACGTGACCCAGCTTTACGTGACCCGGTTCTTCGAAAGCTGCCAGGAGCATGGATTCGCGCCCTGGTTCCTGGACATCCCGGGCTTATACTGGGTGCTGGAGCCGCAAACCTACAGCTTCATCCCGAACCAGCCCGGCGCCGGGCTCCACGTCGCCTCAATCATCCTCTCCGTGGGGATAATCGGCCTCATCGGCATCCTCGCCAGCTACCTGCTGGCCACCTGCCAGGCGGGGCAGACGCTCATCTACGTGGCCCTGCGGAAGAAAAAGGACGACGAGAACATCCTCGAGCGCCGCGACTACGAC
Organism: bacterium; assembly: GCA_026398675.1. NCBI lineage: Bacteria > bacterium. The sequence goes on from JAPLSK010000092.1 coordinate 5,428, forward strand.
GAGGAGTTCCCCGAGTTCGAGGTCCCCGAGGATCTGGACGAGGGTGAAAAGCCCGCCGAGGCCGGGGAGAAGCCGAAGGACGAGGGCAAGAAAGAGGAGAAGGAGTAGCCTTCCGCCGACGTGTGCCAAAATGTAGGGCGGGGACTTTAGTCCCCGCCGTTTTTATATCCTAACCCATATCCCGACCCGAGCCTCGCATTTGCGATGACGTAGGGGCCGACCTTCAGGTCGGCCCGCGGGCGCCCGTGGAAGGGCGCCCCTACACCGCTAATGTAGGGCGGGGATTCCCATCCCCGCCGCGTTTTACCCCTCACCCCAGCCCTTTCCCTAAACGTAGGGCGGGGTTTCCTAACCCCGCCGCTTAAACGTTCCCGACC
>JAPLSK010000093.1 GCA_026398675.1 bacterium
CTATTTCCTTCTACCTGCCCGAGGCCGGGGAGGTCGAGCTGGCGGTGTACGACGCCGCGGGCCGCCGGGTGGCCACCCTGGCCGACGGTCAGCAAACGGCCGGTGAGCACGCGGTGGCCTGGGACGCCTCCGGTCACGCGCCGGGCGTCTACCTCTACCGCCTTACCGCGGGTGGCGCCGCCCTCGTCCGCCGCTTCGTCGTCAGCCGGTAAACCGGGAGAGTCGTCGGCGGCCCAGGGTGGCGATTCGTAGGGGAGGGTGTCTTAACCCACCCGTTTTTACCCTCACCCTAGCCCGTGCCTCGCAGGCCTCCCTAAAAGGGAGAGGGGACACACGGCAGCCTTTGTCCCGGGCTGTGATGATGTAGAGGCGGGCGTCCGCATCCGCTCTCTCAATTATCAAACGTATTGCGCTTAATGTAGGGCGGGGATTTTAATCCCCGCCGCTTTCACGCCTCGACCCTCACCCTAACCCGTGCCTCGCAGGCCTCCCTAAAAGGGAGAGGGGACATGTGGCAGCCCTCACCCCGGCCCGTGGGCGACCGCTCCTCCCACGGGGAGAGGAAAACCGCGGGCGACCGTGGACGGTCGCCCCTACGGGTGGGATTTGGAGGTATGTACGCAGGGGCGGGTTTTTTCCGTCACTCCAGGTTGTACCGCTTGCGCTTCTCTAAAAGGGTCTTACGGTTGATGCCCAGAATCTGGGCGGCCTCGGCCTTGTGACCGCTGGTCCTGGCCAGGACCGCCTTTATGTACTCCCGCTCCAGCTCGTCCAGGGAGAGCCCCTGAGCCACGGCGTGCCCCAGAAAGCCGTCCTCGGCGGCCAGGATGGTCTCCGGGAGGTTCTCCAGGGTGACGTTGACCTTATCGCCGTCGGTGAGCACGACGATGCGCTCGATTAAATTCTCCAGCTCGCGGACGTTGCCGGGCCAGGGGTAGCGTTCCAGGGCCTCGACCGCCTCCGGGGAGATGCCCACCAAGCGGCGGTTGAACCGCTGGCAGGTCCGCTCCAGGAGCTCCTTGGTGATGAGGATGATGTCGCCCTCGCGCTCGCGCAGCGGCGGCAGGGTGACGGGCACCACGTTGAGGCGGTAGAAGAGGTCGCGGCGAAAGCGCCCCTCCTCCATCTCCCGCTCCAGTTCGCGGTTGGTGGAGGCCACGATGCGGATGTCCACGTCGCGGACCTGGTTCTCGCCCAACCTCTCGAAGCGGTGCTCCTGGATGAGCCGCAGGATCTTGGCCTGGAGCGGCAGGTCCAGCTCGGAGATTTCGTCGAGGAAGAGGGTGCCGCCGTCGGCGTTCTCGACGCGGCCCGGCTTGTCGCGGTGGGCCCCGGTGAACGCCCCCTTCTTGTAGCCGAAGAGCTCGCTCTCCAGCAGCCCCTCGGGCAGGGCGGTGCAGTCTATCTTTACGAAGGGTCCGTCCCTCCGCTTGGAGTTGTAATGGATGGCCTTGGCCACCAGGTCCTTGCCGGTGCCGTTTTCCCCCCGTATTAAAACCGTGGAGTCCACGTCGGCCACCTTGGCGATGAGCTTGAAGACCTCCTGCATCTTCCTCGAGTTGCCGATGATGGTTTCGAAGGTGTAGCGGTCGGCCAACTCCCCCTTGAGCTCCCGGTTCTCGCGCAGGAGCTTACGCTTCTCCAGGGCGCGCTCGATCTGGACCAGGACCTCGTCGCGCTTGATCGGCTTGGAGAGGTAGTCCTCGGCGCCCCGGCGCATCGCCTCCACCGCCGTTTCCACGCTCCCCTGGCCGGTCATCATGATCACCGGCAGGTCCGCGTCCACCCCCTTGGCCTCCTGCAGGAAGGTGAGGCCGTCCATCCCCGGCATCACCAGGTCGGTGAAGACCACGCCGATTTCCTCTCCTCGGATGATGTTCAGCGCCTCGGCGCCCTGCGAGGCGGTCACAGGCTCGTAGCCGCCCTTCTTGATAATCGCGGACAGAAGGGCCAGGGTGGGCTGGTGGTCGTCTATGATAAGGATTTTCATGCATCCCCCGTGGCGGTTTGTTACATCACGGTAATAATGTAACACAGGGGGGAAATTGTATCCACCATCAGTTTATTAAAAAAAGGCGGACCCGGTGGCCCGCCCGTCGTAACCGTGGAATTTGGCGTCAGCCCTTTATCTCGTAGCGCCAGCCGAAAGGATCGGGCCTGGCCGCCGTCTGGATGCCCACCAGCTCGTCGTAGAGCTTCTGCCATCGCTCGTCGAAGGAGAAGGTCCAGCTCTTCTCGGGCCCCACGATTTCCTGCACCCAGGTTATCACCGCGGCGGTGCCGCAACAGGCCGCGGCGTCGAGCGTGTCCAGCTCCGCCAGCGGGATTTTCCGGGTTTCGGTGGGCCACTTGAAGAGCTTTTCCGCTATCTCCATGATCGAGCGGCGGGTGATCGAGGGGAGGATGGAATGCGATTCGGGGGTGACCAGCGCCTTCCCCTTGAGGCCGAGGAAGTTGGCCGCGCCTATCTCCTCGATGTAGGTGTGCTCCGCGGGGTCGAGGTAGAGCGCCTCGGCGTAACCGTGGCCCTTGGCCTCAAGTCCGGCGATGAAGCTGGCCGCGTAGTTGCCGCCGGCCTTTATATGACCCGTGCCCCGGGGCGCAGCCCGGTCGTGCTCGGAAACCCGGAAGCGCTTGCCCTGGTCGGGTCCGAACCCGCCCTTGAAGTAGGGCCCCACCGGGGTGACGAAGATGCGGAAGACGTAGCTCTTGGCCGGTTTGACGCCCACGTTGTCCCCGACGCCCAGGTAAAAGGGCCTCACGTATAGCGCCGCCCCGGATCCGAAGGGCGGCACGTAGGGCAGGTTGGCCAGCGTGACCTCCTCGATGCCCCGGATGAAGAGATCCTCGGGCACCGGAGGGCCCTGGAGGTACCGCGCCCCGTCGTTCATCCGACGGGCGTTCTCCAGGGGACGGAAGGCGTACACCTTGCCGTCGGAGCCGGACTGAACCTTCATCCCCTCGAAGAGCTCCTGGCCGTAGTGCAGCGCCTGGCTGCCTTCGGACAGGTGCATGACGCTGTCTTCCACGATCCCTCGCGTCCGCCAGATTCCGTGCTCGAACACCGCTTCGAAACGGTAGGGGCAGCGGAGGTAGTCGAAGCCGAGGTTCGAGAAGTCAAGCTCCGCCGTTTTCCCGCCGTTCAGGAAATAGTAGCGTGCTTTGTCCATCCCTTCTCCCGTCACGTTGAAGTTGGGGACGACCGACCCCGTCATGATAACCGATTCGCGCCGTCCTGACAACCCTGGGCGCCGTTTGCAAGATTTTGCAAAAAAGGATGAAATATGGTATAATCCGCAATTACTCAGATGTAATTTTTTGGAACAAAGGAGCGGAGGGAAGCGTAATACGTCAATCGCCGCCGCTACACAGACCGATTCCCGACCGCGCCATTGCGCAGCTTTTCACCCAGGGCTTGCTTTGGGAGTCGGCGGGATTGAGGAGTAGGTGGATTCCGCTGCGATTAATGAATACGAGATTAAGGATTTAGCCCCCGGCGGTGAATTTCGGAACTTATTTAAACCGGCAAGGACAACGAGATACAAAAAAACTTGACATTTATATGACTCCCGGTTAGCATCACGGTGCAGTCTAATCAAGCAAAACGCTGAGAGCGGATCCTCTATTAAGGTAGAACAAGGCTTTTTCTTCACTTATGAAGTTCCGAGGTCAGGATTCCTTAGGAGTGTCCTGATTCAATTCCAGCCGAGCAAACCCATATCCCTTTAGACCGGAGGTGGTGTCAAGAATGCGGAAATCGACCATGAGGTGGCTGGTTCTCGCCTTCGCCTTCGCCATCCTAGCCATCGTCCCCTTCGTAACCAGCTGCGGATACTCCAATGCTGAGCTGAAGGAGTACGACGTCGCGAAAGTTGGCAAGGTGAGCGCCGACAAGCGGCTGAAAGCCGCTGATGACGAGAACGCAAGCCTCAAGGCCAGAATCGAGCAGAAAGACGCGGAGCTCGTTCGGGCGAAAGAGAATCTTGCTCAGAAGAAGGCCGCATACGAGGAATGGGAGGCTTCCCGCTAAAATCGGGGAGTCCCTGCCTCACGAGAAGTTAACCGAAAACAGACAAACACATAGAGGAAGGGGGCGGTAAGTCCTTATGAAAAAATTCTTCCCGATCCTCCTGGTTATCCTCTTCGTTCTCCCGGCCTTCGCTCAGGGTGAAGTGGAACTCTCCGACGCGGAGAGGGATCGCATCAAGGCCGAACTAAATGCTGACGAAGAGACGACCGGATTGAGCCGCGAAGAGCTCGTCGCGAAGTACGACGGCGAGGCTGCCGACCTGAACGGCAAAGCTGCGCCCATCGAGGCCGAGAACGAGGCGCTGCGCACTCGTCTGAACGACCTCGAGAAGCAGATCCAGGATGTCAACGCCGAAGCCCGCAAGTACGAGATTCCCGTCGAGCCGCCGAAGAAGTACGACACCTACGTCGTAGTCGACGGTGACTGCCTCTGGATGATCGCCGAGAACGTTTGGGGTTGGCAGCGTTGCGCCGAATGGCCGCGGATTTATGAGGTCAACAAGGACCTCATCAAGGACCCGGACCTTATCTATCCCGGCTGGAGCCTCAACATCCCCCTCGATAAGTGATCATCTTCGATAAAAAGGGGCCCGAAGGGGCCCTTTTTTGTAGAACAAAGCAACGAATTTCACTGTGAGAGCGTTCACTTCACCGACCGGATTCCAGGGGCCCGAAAGGGCCCTTTTTTTGAGCCCGAAGTGTATGTGGCGTTACATGAGGAGAGGATGATAGCTTGATAAAAAGGGGTCCGAAAGGGCCCTTTTTTGCAGAACAAAGAATCAACGAATTACCCTGTGAGTGCGTTCACTTCACCGACCGGATTCCAAGGGCCCGAAAGGGCCCTTTTTCACGGCTTGGATGCGCGGTCTGGATTTTTTAAATTGCCGCCGTCCCCACCTCGACCGGGAGGGGGACGAATCGCACCCCGTGCGGGTCGCGACCCTCGCCGCCTTGACAACCCACCCCCTCTTAAGCTAACTTCTCCCTGCTGCGCAGCGGGCGATTAGCTCAGTTGGTTAGAGTGCTTGCTTGACATGCAAGAGGTCACTGGTTCGATTCCAGTATCGCCCACCACGGGCCCGGGAGGGCCCGCTTTTTTAAGGACGAGAGACGAGCCGGACCCTGAGCGGCGCTCGAATCGGAGCGGGGCGGCTCGTCGGGCGGCTTGGAGGACACTCTTCTTTTTAAATCCGAACGGGCGGGACCGCGTCCCCACACGATGGGGTGAGCCGACACTCCAGTTCGGAACCGCGCCCCCCCGGGCGTCGTAAACCAACCGTGTCCTTGACCGGCCGGACCGTCCCTGCTAAGATGCCGTCGTGAGCCTACCGTCAGGAGCCAGCCGATGCGCGCCTTCGTAACAGCAGTCCTCTTGGCATCCATCGCCGCGGGAGCCCAGCCCTGCGCCGTCGAAAAACCGAGCGAACCGAGCGAAGCGAGCTACGCCCCCGGCGAAACGGCGCCGACGCCCGACTCCTCCCCCTACGTCCTCTTGGTCGCGGACGAGGAGGACGGGGTGGACTTCCCCCAGCACTTCTACTCGGGCTACGAGACCCTCCTCACGGCTTTGGGCATCGAGTACAACCTGTGGGATCACAGCGTGAGCGGCGAGCCGGCCCAGGATGACCTCACCCCCTACGACGTGGTCATCTGGGTGACCGGCAACTCCTGTGGGCGTCCCGCCTCGGACCCCGTATACGGCCACTCGGCACTGTCTTTGACCGAGGAAGAGACCCTGCGCCGGTGGCTGGCCACCGACGGCGGCCGGGGGCTGATGCTCTCCGGGATGTGGATAGGCTGGAACGGCGTCGCCGACGCCGACGACGAGGACCAGATACCCAGCCCCTTCTTCGACTGGTACGTCGGTCTGGACTACCCCCGCGACAACTTCACCGACTGGATCGAGGTGGACGACGACTGGTCCCTCGAACCCACGGACAGCGCCCGGTTCATCACTGAATCCTACGACATCAAATGGGTGTCTACCGAGAATTACCCCGACCAGCTCGAGTCCGCCGTGGGGTGGACCGAGGCCCACTGGACCGACCCCGACGGCGCCCATCATCACAAGGCCGTCATCGCCAACGAGGGCTACAACTGGCGGACGGTTCTTTTTGCCTGTCCCCTCGAGGCCATTTCCGGGGAGACCAACCGCCGGGACATCCTGGACCGGGTTCTGGTGTGGTTTATGGAGGGCGATGAGAGCGTGGTCGAGTCGAGCTGGGGGGAGATAAAAGCCCGGGAGTGGTAGATAGAAGTGGAGGCAAGGGGTTTTGCCAGGGGCATAGCTTGCTTCGCTCGGTTAAACCCCTTGTCTCTTCCGTGGAATAGGCGCATGGGTTTCATCTTCACCATCGGTTACGAGGGCGCGTCCCTCGTTTCTTTTATTGGAACGCTTAAGCACGAAGGTATAGCGGCGCTCCTCGACGTCCGGCGCGACCCCTGGTCCCGCCGTCCCGACTTCCGAAAGCGCGGGCTGGAGCCGGCCTTGGCCGCCGCCGACATCGCCTACCGTCACGAGCCGCGGCTCGGGGTGCCCAAGGAGGTGCGGGAGCGCTTCCGCGACGGGACGGACCCCGCGGGTTTCGCCGGGGCGTTACTCGCTTCGCTTCGTTTCGCCGCCTGGTACGCCGCCGAGGTGCTGGGAAAAAACCAAGACCTTTTGCGGGAGCTGTCCGAATCAGTCAAGTCGACGCCGATCGCTCTTCTCTGCTACGAGGCCGACCCGGCCCGTTGCCACCGGGGCCTGCTGGCCCTGGAGCTCGCCAGCCTGACCGGCCTCCCCATCCGACACCTCACCCCGGCGACGACGGCGCAGCAGCCGTAAAATTTGGAACTTCGGTACGCCCGCCTTCGTTTAAATTACTGATTTACCTCCCCCGAATGCGAAGGAAGTGAGCAAGATGGACTCCGTGGAAGAACTGGCCCTGAAGAAGTGGAAGGTCTTGACCTTCACTTTAGCCGCCCTGGTTCTCGGTTTAGGCGTGTTCCTGACGATCATGTACGTGAACGGCCCCCGCGAGGAGGCCCCCGCGGCGACGAGCACCGTGCAGGCCATCAACCCCGATGACCTGCCCAGATTCGCCGATACGAACAAGGCCTTCGTGGCCGTGGCCCAGGTGGTCGGCCCGGCGGTGGTGCAGGTGCAGACGGTGACCAAGGTCACCGGCTCCTCCTTCCCGGGTTTCGATATGAACCCCCCCGGTTTCCCCGGCGGTGACCCGTTCCAGTTCTTCTTCGGCCCCCACGGCGGGCAGGAGAAGGATTACTACGCCGAGGGGAACGGCTCGGGGGTCATCGTTTCCTCCGAGGGCTACATTCTGACAAACAATCACGTGGTGGAGGGGGCGAAGGAGATCCACGTCGCCCTGACCGACGGGCGCGAGTTCGACGCCACGGTCGTCGGCGTGGATCCCTCCTCCGACATCGCCGTGATTAAGATCGAGGCCGAGGGGTTGCCCGTGGCGCCCCTAGGAAATTCCGACGACCTCCAGGTTGGGGATTGGGTGGTTGCCCTGGGCAGCCCCTTCGGCCTTGAAAACACGGTCACGGCCGGGATAGTGAGCGCCACCGGTCGGACGAACATGCGCCTGGCGGACTACGAGGACTTCATCCAGACCGACGCCGCCATCAACCCGGGCAACTCCGGCGGCGCCCTGGTCAACCTCTCCGGCCAGGTCGTGGGCATCAACACCGCCATCGCCAGCCGCACCGGCGGCTACATGGGTGTGGGCTTCGCCATTCCGGTCAACCAGGCCAGGGATGTCATGGACCAGCTCATCGAGACCGGGACGGTGACGCGGGGCTGGCTGGGGGTTTCCATCCAGGACGTCACCCCGGCGCTGCGCGAGACCCTCGGGCTGAAGGATACCGTGAAGGGCGCGCTGGTGGGCGAGGTCATGCCCGACACCCCGGCCGGGCAAGCCGGGCTTAAGGTCGGCGACGTCGTCGTCGGGATGGACGGCAGGGCGGTGACGGACGCCAACGATCTGCGGAACCGCGTCGCGACCGTCCGCCCCGGTAAAACGGTGCGTCTGGAGCTGCTCCGCGACGGCGACGAGCGGACCGTGACGGTGACCGTCGGCGAGCGGCCCTCCGATTTGACCCCGGTTGCCTCCACCACGCCCGGCGGGCCGCCCACGAGAGGCGGGAAGGAAACCGTCCGCGGCATCACCGTGGGTTCCCTGACCTCCGACCTCAAGTCCCAGCTGGGCTACGACGGCAACACCGGCGTCGTGGTTTTGGACGTGGGGGGCTACGGCGGGGCCGCGCGGGCCGGCATCTCGCCCGGCATGGTCATCCTCAAGGTAGACGGCGTCTGTGTGAACGACCCCGGGGAGTTCGGTAAGATCGTCGCAAAAACTAGTGGACCGCTGCTGCTCTACGTCTGGAGCCACGGCGGGCGGAGCTTCGTCGCCCTGCCCGAGGAAGTAGAGTAGGGTCCGAAGGGGAGGGGAGTGGGCGTGCGCCGTTTCCGGTGGGTGATAGGGCTGGCGGTGATCGTGCCCGCGGGGGTGCTCCTGGCCAACATCGCCGAGCCGACGGGGCCGATCATCGGCTGGGACCAGGTGAGCCCCATCCTCGCCGAGAGCTGCACGAGCTGCCATGACGCCGAGCTGGCGCTGGGCGGGGTGGATCTCTCCACCTACGACGCGGCGCTGACCGGGGACAATCCCCCCGCCATCCCCTACGACATAGGCTCGCCGATGGTCCGGATGCTGACCGAGGCGCCCCGCTCGGGGATGCGCGGGCCCGACCACACCGCCCTCCTCTCCGCGAAGGAGAAGGACCTCGTTTTCAACTGGATCGAGTGGGGCTGTTACGAGGTGGGCTGGGTCGGGCTGGATTGACCGCGCTGATGGTCGTTGAGCGTGAGGGGTTGGGATCGTTCCCGGCCCTTTTTTGTCATGGGCTCGGGGACTAATGCGCGCCTGGTAAGCGGGCC
>JAPLSK010000094.1 GCA_026398675.1 bacterium
ATTAAAAGGGGTGCGTCAACCCGTGGGAAGATTTTTGTGTGAACAAGGAAGCGGCGGGGATTTGCCGGGGGCATAGCTCGCTACGCTCGGTTAAAATCCCCGCCCTACGTCATCGCAATTTGCGAGGCACGGGCCGCCCGTTCCCCCTCTCCCTCCTCGGGAGAGGGTGGGGGTGAGGGTCGGGGTTTTGAATTAAAAAGGGCGGGGTACGGAGCCCCCGCCCTACATCGTCTCCCTCTCCCTTCCAGGGAGAGGGTTGGGGTGAGGGTCGAGGCCGGGAATGTTGAAAACGCGGCGGCCCGCAGGGGACTTGTCCCACGGGGCCGCCCTACATTTCGAGCCGCCCGATTTCCCCCGTAGGGGCGACCGTCCACGGTCGCCCGCGGGCGGACCTGAAGGTCCGCCCCTACATCATCGCAACGAGGTTCGGGCTGGGGTGAGGGGTAAAAAAGGCCGGGACTAAAGTCCCCGCCCTACATTCGGGCGCACGACGGCGGCGGCTACTGGGACATCTGGATAATCGCCACCTGCGAGATAACCTGCAGGAGGGCCATGGAGAGCCTCCCCCCGTTGCGCACATGCTCCTCGATGAGCGACAGGGCGTCATCGAAACGCCCGAGCTGGGCGTAGAGCACCGCCATGTTCTGCACCAGCGTCAGCCGGTTACTCTCGCTCAGGAAAGGCTTCGCCAGCGCCTCCTCGGCGAGGGGGACCCCCGCGGTCAGGTCCGGGGTCGCCCCCCCGGCGAGCAGGACGAGCATCGCCTCCAGCGCCAGGGGGTCGCCGTACTCGGGGAACTTCTCCTTGGCCTCCTTCAGGTAGGTCTTGTAGGCCTCGGGATTGGCGGGATTGAAGCTGAACTGGACGAGCATCTCGTAGGCGGCCATCTGGTCCGCGGGGGTGGCGGCGCGGGTCAAGGCTATCTCGGCCTCGGCCATGGCCTCGGTCATCCGGCCGGTCTGCGAGTAAATCTGAGCCAGGCCCCGGGGTCCGGCCCAGTTGTCGGGGGCGATTTTATCGCAGTAGGTGAACTGCGCCTCCGCCTTGTCCATGACGCCGTGCCGGGCGTAGGTGAGCCCCAGGAGGTAGTTCAACCCCGGGTGGAGCGGATCGGCCGCCAGACCGTCGTTGAGGGCCGCCAGGCCCGCGGAGGTCAGCGGCGAGCTGATGATGTCGAGGCCGAGCTGCGCCCGGCTCATCTGCTCCTGGCTCATGCCCTGCTGCGGGCCCATGAGCATCGAGAGGGACTGCTCGTCCTCGAAATCCCGGTAGGCCTCACGGTAGCAGCGTTCGGCAACGGCGGAGTTGAGTCCTGTGCGGGCCCGGGTCAGGTGCTCTTCGACGGCGCCCAGGCTCAGAACGAGTCGGTAATCCAGCTCGGCCTCATCGTAGCGCCCGTCGGCCAGGGCGGTGTCGGCCGCGGCCAATATCTGACCCACGTCCACCTTGTTCCCCGCCTCGGCCCCCTCGGTGCACGCGGTGAGCCCGAAAAGGACGGTGGCACAGAGGGAGAAGAAAAGAAATTTGCGCATGGAACGCCTCGCTTTTAGGGGTAGAAAAAGCCAGTCGAACGGGGATTATAGCCGCCGGCGGCGATAAGCGCAACGCCCCCGCGGGTCGCGGCTAAAAAATGAACTGCACGCCCAGGCTGAAGGCGTTCAGGGTGAAGGCGAAGGTGGTCCAGTCCCCGATGAGCCGGAAGCTATCCGAGAACTCGATGTGGACCCCCGCGCTCAAGTCGTAGTTGAAGCCCGATCCGGCTCCGATGGTCAGCCGTGGCTTGACGGCCGCGTAGAACGGCAGGAAGGGGACGTTGGAATCGAGGAAGAGGTGCGCTTCAAGCACGCCGCCCAAGTACGTCCAGCCCGCCCCGCCGCCCCACGACAGGGTCACCGAGTCGGGATCGTCCACCACGGCCCACTTCACGTCCGCCAGCATCCCCAGCCAGGCGAAGCCCTCCGCGCCGGACACGAGCATGATCCCGGTCTGGAAACCGAGGTCCACCGCGTCGGAGAGGCCGATGTCCAGCCGCGTCTGGGGTTCGATGAGCACCACGTCGGTGTCGAAATCCAGGAGGTCGCCGGAGTCCGAGGTGACGGCTAAGGGTACCACTCCGGCGCCGCCGGTCAGGCCCACCTTTCCCGCGCCCACGGTCCGGGCCGTGGTCAGGTTGGTCATGTAGCAGCCCGCGGCGAGCAATGTCAGTGCCGCTACCGGGAAGAGCCATTTACGGCGTGTCATGCTGCTTCCTCTCTTTCAAAGTGATCCGAGGTTCCAGTGAAGTTGAGACAAGGGGTTTAAACCCCTTGCCCCCGACAGCGGAAATGCAATTAAAGGGTGGGCTGCGCGACCAGGCCGAACGTGCCGAACCGCGGTAAATCGTAGCCTCCGTAGAAGAGCGTGTAGGCGATGATGAGCCGGAAGCGTTCCGAGAAGTCCACGTGGACCCCGGCGGAGAGGTCGCAGCTGATAAAGACAATCTCCTTATCGGTGGAGTCCGTCGCCACGTACAACCTGGGTTTGACGGCCAGGTAAATCGGCAGATAGGGGAGGTTGGAATCAATGAAGAAGTGCACCTTAGGATGTAGGGCAAGGGGTTTAAACCCCTTGTC
>JAPLSK010000095.1 GCA_026398675.1 bacterium
GGGATAACTTAGTGTTCCTGGACCATCCTTAGTCTCATCTACAAAGCTAGATAAAGGGCTTACGAGGATGCTATCATGTCACATGAACCGGAGGCATGGTGGCAAACAGAGAGTCCGAGGATCGGCATGTCAAATGCCCGCATTGCGGCTTCCGCAGCCACTATCGGTTGACCGACGGACGACGGATGTGCAGGCGATGTCGCAAGAAGTTCACCTACAGGCCCCTGCGCCGCGGCTTATCCGACTCGAAGCTCGAACAGATAGCCGAGCTGTTCTGGCTGGAGGTCCCCGCCGCCAGAGCCGCCAAGAAAGTTGGTGCGCACCCCAACACCGTTGCCAAGTACTACCATCGAATTAGACGGCGTATAACCGAGGAGCGCCGGCGAGAGCTTAGGAAGCTCGAAGGGCCGGTGGAGGCCGATGAGTCCTACTTCGGCGGTGTGCGCAAAGGCAAACGCGGCCGGGGCGCCGCCGGCAAGATACCGGTCTTCGGCCTGCTGAAGCGGGGCGGCGAGGTGCGGGTGATACTGCCCCGACGATGCGACGGCGAGCAGCTCATCGGCGCAATCATGGCCAACGTCGAGCTGGACTCCATCGTCTACACCGACGGGTACTCGGCCTACAACAAACTCTCCCTCAGCGGCTTCCACCACAAGCGGGTTGATCACGGCGAGACCTTCTCCGACGGACGAAGCCATATCAACGGCATCGAGAACTTTTGGGGCTACGCCAAAAGGCGGCTGAAGGTCTATCACGGCGGCTTCAAGCGCAACTTCGACCTGTTCATCAGGGAGATGGAGTTCCGCTTCAACCACCGAAACGACCCCGATATGCTACCCTATCTGAAAAGCATCCTCTTTGGTCCATGAACGTGTGTGATGCCGATTTTAATCCCCGCCGCTTTAACCCCTCACCCTAGCCCGTAGGCGCGCCTCTCCCCAGAAGGGAGAGGGGACATGCGGCGGCCCGCAGAGGGGCCGCCCTACATCCGTGCTGGTCCGCTCACCCGGCCGGCAGGTCGGCGATGACCAACGTCACCGGCTCCCGCTCCCGCCAGTAGCACACCCGCTCGTAACCGACTTCGGCCAAAAGCTCCAGGCCGCGGCGGATCTGCGCCGGGCCGAAACGCGCCAGGTCGTGCGCGTCGGACCCCACCGTCACCCGCTCCACGCCCTCCTCCCGCGCCATGACCAGCGCCTCGGGACCGGGGTAGGGCTCGCCGGGGGCCTGGCCCCAACCGGCCACGTTGAGCTCGACCCCCGTGCCGGTGTCGGCGCAGGCGCGGAAAACCGCCCGCAGTTCCTTTTCCCAGCGCCGGGCCTCGAAAGGGCCGTAGTAGAGCACCCCGTAGCGCTTGCAGATGTCGGTGTGGCCCAGGACGTCGAAGAGCCCCGAGGCGGCGGCCCGCAGGAGAATCTCGAAGTAGCTCCCGTAGGCCTCCTCCACCGGGGTTTTTTCGAAATACAGCCGGGCCTTCTCCCGGGCGCTGATGGTGGCCCCGATGTCGTCCAGGTAGTGGACGCTGCCGATGACCATGTCGTAGGGCAGCCGGTCGCACGCGGCGGCTATCTCGGTCTCCCGGCTCCGCTGGTAGGAGGACTCCACCCCCAGGCCCACGAAGGTGTCCGGGGCCAGGGGGCGGGCCTCGGCCACGGCGGCCAGGTGCCGGGCGGGGTCGTAGAAGCCGTAGGAGTAATCGCCGGGATCCAGGTCCAGGTGCTCGGCGGTGACGAGGGCGGCGTAGCAATGCCGTCGGGCCAGGCGGGCGTATTCCGCCAGCGGCACCTTGGAATCCCTCGAGAGGTCGGAGTGGAGGTGGCAGTCCAGCACGGTCAGATTTCGATGATACGGAGCGCGGCGTCGAGCGCCTTTTCCGGGTCCGGATCGCTCCAGTGGCGGGCGTAGCCCAGGCAGGAGGTCACCAGCGGCCGACCCGCCGGCGTCTCGCGGGAAAACTTCAGGTGCACGTGGCCGAAGAGTACCGCGGCCAGGCGGAGCTCCGTGTCGAAGAGCCTGCCGAAGCGCGCCGAGCCCGCGTAGGCCAGGAAAAAATCCCAGGGCAGCCGCCCCGGTGGCCGGATGACGTCGTAGGGCATGTGGTGCGAGCAGCCCACCACGGCGCGCACGTCCCACCGCGCCACCTCGGCCAGATGCTTCGAGAGGCGCCCCTCGAGGAGCCGGCAGACCTCCTCGTCGGAGAGGCGCTCCCCCTCGCCGTCGGTGAAGAGGGCGTAGACGGCGTCCCCCCAGCGCCAGCGCCGGAAGAACTTGCGCCGGTAGACGTCCATGGAAATTTCGCCGTCCCGCGCCCGGTTCCGCAGCGAGTAGTCGTACCAGCCGACGCCCCCCACGAAGCCCACGTCCCCCACCCGCAACGGTCCGCCGTCCAGGTAGCCCCATCCGTGGCGCGCGCATATCTCCGGCAGCAGGCGGTCCAGCCGGTCGTAGCTCGTCTCGCCCCGGGACTGCCAGTTGAGCGGAACCCACACGTCGTGGTTCCCGGCGACGAAGAGCTTCGGGAATGGCAGCTCGCCGATTTCAGCGAAGGATTCCTCCAAAACCTCCAGGTGCCCCGCGAGGTCGCCCAGGAGCACGAAGACGTCTGGAGAAAGGGCGCGCAGCCGGTCCCCCAGCAGCCGGGGCACCCGCCGGGCCGACTCCGAGTTGTCCGCGTGGATGTCCGATGTGAAGGCTACGCGCAACCGCCACTCCCGCCCGGGGCACGCGGTAAACCCCTTGTTAACCCAACCACCTGCCGGTCGAAGGGAAAAAAGGATTTTACCGGAGTCCTTCCCCCCGCGCAAGCCGGGCAAAGAAAGGGCGGGACCGGAGGGTCCCGCTCGTCAGGCAAACGTTCCCGGTTCTCGCCGATCCGCGCGGACACCGCCGGTCACGCCGGAACCTCTCAATCCCGCTCGTCAGGCAAACGTTCCCGGCGCTCGCCTACCTCGGTGAATACCGCTAAACACGCCGGGTCCACTCGATCCGACCCGTCCGACGAAGGGATGAGCGACGGCCTAGTTGCTCAGGGCCAGCGCGTTCATGATGCTCTTCATGGTGTCCTGGACCGCCGTCTTCTGCGCCGTGGGAACCTTGGCGTAGAGAAGAACCCCGCCGGTGCCGGTGCCGGAGACGCCGACGAAGAACACGTTGCCGCCCGATTCGTAACTGCGCAGCGCGTAGGTGACGCCCGCGGAGTTCTTGTCCACCACGATCTTCGTGCCCGAGGTCGCCGCGTTGGCCTTCTCCGCCAGCTTGTCCTTGCAGAGCGCGTCCATTTCGTTCTTGCCGAGACCCGTGGCCGCGGGCAGCGGGGTGACGGTGATAATCGCGCTGTTCGGCCCGTTTATGGTGAACTTGTTGAGGGAAATGGCTCCCTTGCTCCAATCGCTGTTGGGCAGGACGACGTCCACCGCGACGCCGCCGATGGTGGCCGAGAAGGTGACGGGCGTGCCGTCGCCGCCCGTGCCGGTGGCCAGCACCGCCAGGACAAAGCCGAGCAGGATGAGGGCTGTCTTGCGCATGACGAAACCTCCGGAGAAAAAAAGTAGGACGAGAATTGGTTAATTATAGCCGGACCCGAGGCGAATTACAAGCATATCCCGGCCTCAATCCGACGGGCGGAAATACAGCGCCGAGAGGGCCTCCACCGCCTCGGACCGCGGAGCCGTGGCGGCGAAGTCCAGCACGAAGCACCCGGCGGAGGTGAAGTAAACCCCGACCACGCGGCAGGTGTAGAAGCCGCCCTTGGGGTAGACCTCCAGCCGGAAGAGGCGCTCGCCGTCGCCTCCCGCGCGCGCGTCCACGAGCGACTCCGGCTTGAGCGAGGGGAACCGCCGCGCCAGGAGCACCGCGAGCTCCGCCTGGTCCGGGGGGACCTCGTAGTCCGGCCCCTTCTCCACCGCCCCCGAGGCGAACGGCTTCCCCGTCTCGGCGTAGGAGAGCTCCACGATGGCCAGCGCGTCGCCGTAGCCGGGGTAGAGACAGGCGACGAGGCTATCCGGCAGGATGAGGGTCACGGAGGGCGAGAGCGCCGCCTCCCCCGCCCAGGCGGGGAAAGATACCAGAAAACCCAGCGCCGCGATGCGCCACCGCACGGCTACCCCCCGAAGTATTCCTCGGCCAGGACGCTCATCAGCACAATGTCGTGCCAGCGGCCGCCGTACCCGTAGGCCCCGCGCAGCCGCCCCTCTTCCTTGAAGCCGCACTTGGCGTAGGCGCGGATGCCGCCCTCGTTGAACTCGTACACCCGCAGCCAGACCCGGTGGAGGTTCAGCTCCCCGAAGCCGTACTTGAGGGTGAGGGCGGTGGCCTCGGTGCCGTGGCCCTTCCCGCGGAGCTCGGGCGGGCCGATGAATATCCCGAACTCGGCGGAGCGGTGGACGCGGTCTATCCGGTGCAGGCCCACGTTGCCCGCCAGTCGGTCGTCGGCGACGAGGCGGACGGCGAGGACCACGTCGTCGGGGTTTTTGCCCACGGCGCGGACCCACTCCTCCTCCTGGCCCCGGGTCAGGGGCAGGCACAGGGTGAGGTTGCGGCGGGTGTCGGCGTCGTTGAGCCAGCGGGCGTAGGAAGGGGCGTCCTCGGCGCGCACCGGCGCCAGGTACACCCGCTCCCCCGCGAGGAAAACGTCCGGTTTATCGTCCATCGCCGGCCTCCGCCGGAATCTAGTCCCAGTAGGGCGGGGATTTCCCTTCGGGCGCATATACCTATCCCCGCCGCTCATTCCTAAGGCAGCCCTCACCCTGGCCCCCTCCCACAGGGAGAGGGAGATCGCGGCAGCCCTCACCCGGCCCCGGGCCTAGCAGTTTGCTATGGCGTAGGGCGGGGATTTGCCAGGGGCATAGCTCGCTTCGCTCGGTTCCTATCCCCGCCGCGTTATTTAAGGTAGCCCTCACC
>JAPLSK010000096.1 GCA_026398675.1 bacterium
GCATGTCCCCTCTGCCTTCCAGGGAGAGGGCTAGGGTGAGGGTCAAGGTTGGGAATATAGAAAACGCGGCGGCCCGCGGAGGGGCCGCCCTACATCATCGCAACTAGGGGTGAGGGCTGCCTTAGAAAAAAGCGGCGGGGATTAAAATCCCCGCCCTACATTTTATCCCCTCTCCCTTCCAGGGAGAGGGTTAGGGTGAGGGTAGGGAACGTAAAAGCGGCGGCCCATAGAAGGGCCGCCCTACGTCGGAACGAGGAAGGCTAGAAGCTCGCCTTGATGGCGCCCCAGGAGGTCTCCGTTACCTCGTCGCCGTAGTCGATTAATAACCAGTCGTACAGATCGTTAAAGGTTTCCTCGAAAAAGGCAGAGTCCCCGCCGGAATAGCAGCCGAGCGAAGCGTAATCATCCGCACCCACCGGGTGAAACCAGGTGTCGAAATTTACAGTGACCGCGTTTGCGTTTCTGACCCAAAACCAGGGCGAGAAGGTCTCGGCTTGGTACGGCGACCCCGGATGGGCGGCGGAGTCGCACTGCCAGTTCGTGCCGGACATGTCCCCGGTGGCGTGGTCGGTGTCCGTCTCCCACTCACCGGAAAGGCCATGTTGGTCCTGATACCAGCCGCCGCTCTCGAAATCCTCGATGCCGTAGCCCCCCGCCTGCCGGGGCAGGACGCTCACCCCGTCGGCGACGAGCTCCATGTTGTCCACCGCCCACCATCCCTGGGCGTCCAGGTTGGTGCCGTACTCGAAGGACAGGCAGTTCATGGTGTCCTCCGGAAGGACGCTAGCGATGAAGGTCTGATGGCCGGTCACGTCTTCGGTCGCGTCCCAGGTGAAGATGTTGGTGTAGTCGCCATCCCCCCAATTAACGCCGTCTATCCTTATGGTATAGATGCGGATGCCCTTGGCCACCCCCGTCTCATTGGATGTCCACCCGATGCTGATTCCCAGGTCTTTACAGCCGTAGTAGTCGTCGAGGGCGGTGGTGAAAGCGGTTACGCCGCCGGTGTTGCCCTCGAATGTGCAGAGCTGGTAGTATTGGATACCGTCTTGGAGGGCAACCTCGGCGTAATCGCCCTCGTCGGCGGTCTCTAGGGAGTATTGAATTGATATGCTGACGCCGTCGTAGCCGCAGAGGTTGATGTTCTGGCCCACGTACATCATGCCGGCCGCGTCGTTGGAGCCGTATACGAACAGGTCGTCGCGGACGCAGCCGACTCCCGCGCCCGGTACTATCCGCCAGTGGGCGTTGTACTCCGAGGGTGGCGCAGGCCCGACGGACACGGCGTCGCCCGCCAGGCACGACACGACGGCCAGAACGGTCAAGAATACGAGGGTTCTCATCCCGTTTCCTCCTCAAAAAGATTGAGTAACCTCAAAAGGGTTACTCGACTTCGTACATTTTTATGTCACGCGGAAAGCTATGGGGATCAGCTTTGTTCCAGAAGAAATCGCTGCTCGAGCCCTGCCATCTGCTATTGCCTTCCTCGAACCAGGCGTCGCAGGCATACCAGGCCGTGTCCAGCTGGTTTAAAAGGAATTCGTAGTAGCCGGTATCTTCGTCCGAAGTCGTCGTGTAGATGTAAGTGGTGTAGGGATTAGCGTAGACGTGACGAAGCCCTACTTCGGCCTCGTGGGGGATCCCGTAAATAGCCGAGATCATTTGGTAGGTGATGCCGTAAACGATGTAATCAACCCTGTCCGCCAGGGGGTCGTCATCCCCCGCCGACAGCCCGTCCGAGCAGGCGGTCAGGGCCGCAAAGAGGAGGACTACCACCCCTCCCCCGAGTATCAGCAACTTGCGCATTTTAACCTCCGTTAGTGGGACTTATCAATTGCACCAGTTAAACTAGCACATAAAAAGGGGCTCGGCAAGGGTCGGTTAAAGAAATTTTGGATGAATTTTCGTTTAACAAACACGGGGCTTAAACCCCTTGTTTCTACGCGAAAACTGCGGGGATAGAATCCCCGCCGCTATACCCCCCCTCCCTAACCCTCCCCCCAAAGTGGGGAGGGGACTCGGCGGCCCTGGTCAACGCTTTACGCGTTCATCTCAAAAACATGCCCAACCGCCGTTGACCTGTGATAAAATAACCGTCGGTATCAACTCCTGGATTGAATCAGGGGTGGGGGATTTGTTGTCCCGCCGCCCGCGAGGCCAATTTACCGACGAAAGGGAGGTACGTTGATGAAGATTCTGAACATGGTGCTCATCCTGGTCTTTGTCTTTGCCGCGGGGGCCCTGGCGGCGGAAAAGACGGTTTACCTGGAAGACTTCGACGCCTCGTGGTGAGGCTACTGCCCCATTATGCGTGAAGCTTTCACGCATCTCCGCGCGGATTATTCCGAGTCTGACCTCACGATGGTCTCCAACCACTGCGGCGACGGCTACGCCAACGATTACACCAACTACCGCAAGAGCTACTGCTCCGTCACCGGTTACCCCACCGCCATGGTGGACTACATCTACAAGCTCGTCGGAACCTACTCCACCTGGCAGTTGGACTACGACTGGCTCAAGACCCGGATAGACATGCAGCTCGCCAAGGAGTCCGAGGCCACCCTGGACCTCAACTACTTCCCCATCGGCGACGAGGTTTATCTGGAGACCACGGTGAACCTGGAAGACGACATCTCGAACGAGTGGTGGGTGTGGATGGTCGTGTACCAGGAAATGTGGGACACGTATCCGCTGGTGGTCCGCGCCGGCGATACCACGCCGGCGGTGCTCCAGATTTCCGGGTCCGGCGAGAGCGACAGCTACTGCTGGGGCTTCGACCCCACCGGCTGGGACACCGAGCACCTGGTGGCCGTCTGCTTCCTGGAAAAGAACTCCGGGGACAAAGAGGTCGTGCAGTCCATGCTGATCCACCTGGACCTGGGCAGCATGCTTGACACACACGAGCCCATCGTGGAGGACATCGACCCCCAGAACGGCGAGGACGATGTGCCGATTGATGCGAGCATCGAGTTCACCCTGCGCGACGACTCGGGGATAAACCTGGACACGCTGGACTTCTCCGTGACGGACGACACGCTTTCCAGCGGCCGTGCGCTCACCCCCGGCGGCCACTCCCTCTCCGCCGGCTTCACCCGCAGCGGTGATATCTCCGGCGTAATGGACATTGACGACTCCGACCCCCAGTCCGTGGTCTGCACCTTCACCCCGGACGACGAGTTCGGCTACGAGGCGACCATCACCTGCACCATCGCGGCGGGGCTGGAGGACGGCCTGGGCATTCCCACCAGCGATGACTTCGTTTGGAACTTCATCACCGAGGAGTGGGTCAGGATTCAGACGACGACCTGGGGCGCCATCAAGGCCCAGTTCTAGCCGAGCGTTGGGATTCGTAAGGGCGGGTTTTGGCCCGCCCTTTTCGTTGGTAAAAAAGTCGAGGCGGGTGTCCACACCCGCCCGCCCCTCTCCCTAGCCCTCCCCCCAGAGGGGGGAGGGGACCGCTGCGACCCTCACCCTAACCCGTAGGCGAGCCTCTCCCTGGAAGGGAGAGGGGACATGCAGCAGCCCTCACCCCAGCCCGCGCCTCGTTGCGCTGACGTAGGGGCGGGTCTCGTGGCCCGCATGTTCTTCACCCCTCACCCTAGCCCTCCCCCCAAAGGGGGGAGGGGAAATTCACCCCGCCATGCGCACCAGCTCCACCACCGCGTCGTACACCATCTGCAGCCCGATGGTCAGCGTGATGAGCCCCGAGAGCCGGATGCTCACGTTGACCACGTTGCGGTTGATGACCTTCTGCAATAAAAGGGTCAGGCGCATGAGCCCCACGTTGAGGGCGATGGCGGCGCGACCACGGCCAGCGCGAAGAGCTCGCCGGAGTTGGCGGCGATGGTGACCGACTGGGCGAAGGTGGCCGGTCCCACGATCAACGGCACGGCGAAGGGGACCACCTTCAGCTCGCCCAGGTCCTGGTCGCGGCGCAGGTGGAAGGTGACCCCCCGGCTCAGGCGCATGTAACCGATGCCCGACAGGACCAGCCCCCCGGCCAGCCGCAGCGTGGCCACGTCCACCTGGAAGACGACCTTGAAGAGGAAGCTCCCCGTCCCGGCGATGAGCGCCGTGATCAAGAAAGCCCACAGGTTCCCGAGGTAGATGAGCCGCGACACGTCCCGGTCCGGGTGCTCCCGGGCGATGGAAAGAATCAGCATCATCTGGCTCACCGGGTTGATGATGATGACCAGGAAGATGAGCTGGAGGAAGAACTCGTTCATCTACCCTCCGAGGAGCGTTTCGCGCAGGAGCTCGAACAGGGGGCGGAGCCGGTCTTCGGCGGGCGCGTCGCCGGGGTCGGTTCCCACGGCGAACCCCGGCCCGCCGGCTGGGATGATGAAGGCCGATAGCCCCGTGAGGCGCGGCGCGGGTCGCAGCCAGTCGTCCAGGAGCACCGCCGCCGGTCCGCCGGTCCCCCGGGCCAGCTCCGCCAGCTCGTCAATCCCGAAATGCTCGACGAAGCCGGCCAGGCGGAAGCTCCCCGAGGCGGCCCACACCGCCCCGTCGCCCTCCGCCCATCCATCGGCGAGCTCCCGGACGAGGCAGCGGTTGGTGGTCCCGAAGGGGACGACTTCCAACCCGGTTTCGGTCAGCACATCGGCCAGGCGCCGACCGTCGGCCAGGGTCAGCTTCTGTCCGCGGCAGAGCCAAACGCGCCGCGCCCCGCTTATCGAAAAAAACGCGGCCAGCCCCCGCGCGGGATCGCCGCATGCAACTATATCCCCGAGGGGCAGGCCGTAGAGCTCGGCGGCCAGGAGGGTCGTCAGCACGGGGAGCTTCTCCCCGGACGGCCGGCCCAGCAGGTCCCGGCCCCAACGGACGGCTTCGGCGGCCGACTCATTCACCGGCCCCGGACGGAGCGCCAGGCGGCAGAGTCCCGACAGAAGCCCGCCGGGCAGAGCGCCCAGGTCGGGCTCCAACTCGACAGCCCCGCGACGCACGGCGTCCACGCTCGGGGGGTGCGCCATGGGTAAGCCTCCTTGGGATTACTCTACCGTTTGGGGGTCCTTTTGTCAAACTGCACCCGCCCGTGGGGGGCCGGTCGAGCTTGACTATCCCCGGGCGAGTTGCTAAACTCCGTCTGTTTTTACGCGGATGCAACCGGCGCGGTTTTTCGGGTCGGGGTTCCGCATTGCCGGCATCGTGCCCATGCACCGGCCCGCACAAAACAAGAGCGATTCCACCGAAACCGTCTTCCGCAGCGGATTTGTGGTACTCCTTGGGCGCCCCAACGTCGGCAAGTCCACCCTTCTCAACACCCTGTTGGGCGAGAAGGTCGCACCCGCCACCCCCAAGCCCCAGACCACGCGCCGCCGCCTGCGTGGCGTCCTCACCGCCGAGGGCTACCAGGCGGTCTTCGTGGACACGCCGGGCTACCACCGGCCGAAGGACGAGCTCGGGCGCAGGATGATGGCGACCACCCGGAGGGCGCTGACCGACGCGGACGCCGTCCTGATTGTGGTGGACTCCACCGACCTTGGGCCGGCCGACGGCGAGCTGGGCGACCTGGCCGCGACCACGGGGAAACCGTGTTTGGTCGCCTGGAACAAGGTTGACCTTCCGCGCTCCGGCCCCCTTCCCCGGCGGCTGGGGGGCGGTGACGTCGAGGCGTTTCCGGTCTCGGCCCTCACCGGCGCGGGGCTCGAATCCCTCCTCGGCCGCCTGGTCGAGATGCTGCCCGTCGGGCCGCCGCTCTACGACGCCGACCAGCTCACCGCCGAGACCGAGCGCGAGCTGGTGGGCGAGTTCGTGCGCGAGCAGGCGATGCTCGTACTGCGCGAGGAGCTGCCCTACGCCCTCGAGGTCCACCTGGACGCCTTCGAGGACCGGCCGGGCGGCCACACCTACATCGCCGCCACCCTCTTCGTCGAGAGGAAGAGCCAGGTGGGGATAGTCGTGGGGGCCGGGGGGTCCGTCCTGCGCGGAATCGGCAGCCGGGCCCGAAGCACCGTGGAGACCTTTCTCGAACGGCGCGTGTACCTGGACCTCTCGGTCAAGGTCCGGCCCAAGTGGCGGCGCGACCCCGCGGCGCTCGACGGGTTCGGATATGGCAGGAGCCGATGACGGGCATGGGCAAGAACAACCACGGCGACAAACCGGTGCGCATCTTCGAGGAGTGGTGCAAGGGCTGCGGCATCTGCGTCGCCTTCTGCCCCAAGGGCGTGCTGGTGCTGAACCATCTCGGCAAGGCGGAGATAGCCCACATCGAGAACTGCCTCTACTGCAAGCTCTGCGAGATTCTATGTCTCGATTTCGCTGTCACCGTCAGGGGCAAACCCGAGGCGGAGAAAGCCGATGTCGAAGAGTAAGAACCTGCAGTTTTACTCGGGCAACGAGGCGATAGCCCACGGCGCGCTCTACGCCGGGTGCGACTTCTTCGCCGGCTACCCCATCACCCCCTCTACCGAGGTGGCCGAGATAATGGCCCTGGAGCAGCCCAAGCGGGGCGGCTCCTTCATCCAGATGGAGGACGAGATAGCCTCCATGGCGGCCATCGTGGGGGGGGCCATGGCCGGGGCCAAGTCCATGACCGCCACCAGCGGACCCGGCTTCTCCCTCATGCAGGAGAACCTGGGCTACGCGGCCATGATAGAGGCGCCCTGCGTCGTGGTGAACGTGATGCGCGGCGGGCCCTCCACCGGACTGCCCACGAAGGTCGCCCAGGGCGACGTCATGCAGGCCCGCTGGGGCACACACGGCGACCACCCCATCATCGCCCTTTCGCCCGAGAGCGTCCTCGAGTGCTTCACCCTCACCGTGGAGGCCTTCAACCTCGCCGAGCGGTTCCGCACCCCGGTGATTCTTCTGGCCGACGAGATGATAGGCCACATGTACGAGGTCATGGGAGTCCCCGAGCCGGGCGAGCTTCACGTGGCCGAGCGCGAGATCGCCGAGCGCCCCGCCGAGTGGTACCGCCCCTTCGAGCTCACCGCCCACGGCACCGTCCCCCTCATCCCCTTCGGCGAGGGCTACCGCTACCACGTCACGGGCCTGACCCACGACGAGGACGGCTTCCCCACCGGGGTTCCCTCCGAGTGCGACCGGATGCTCCGCCACCTGTGCGCGAAGCTGGACAAGCACCCCGAAATACAGATGACGGAGCAGGTGGACCTGGACGACGCCGACGTGGCCGTCGTGGCCTATGGGTGCACGGCCCGTTCCATGCGCCGGACGCTCTACGCCGCCCGGCGGGCGGGCATCAAAGCGGGCATGCTCCGGCTGAAGACCATCTGGCCGCTCCCGGAGAAGGCCATTGACGAGGTCTGCGACCGTGTGGGGCTCCTGGTGGTCCCCGAGCTCAACCTGGGGCAGCTCGTGCGCGAGGTGGAGCGCGTCAACCGCGGCCGGGCGCGCATCCTCCAGGTGAATCGCGCCGACGGCGAGATATTCAACCCCTACGACGTCGCCGACTTCCTGATCCGGACCTACCGCGGATTCCGCGAGAAGGGCGAGACCGCGGAATTCCTCTTCTGACGCTACACGGGGGAGCCTTGTCGCAAAACCCGAAATCCGTCGTCCTTTCGTACCTGCGCCACCGGAAGAAGTTCCCCACGGTGTGGTGCCCCGGGTGCAGCCTGGGCATCATCATGGGGGCCCTCATCCGCGCCGTCCACAAGCTGGGGATAGACAAGGACGACGTCGCCTTCGTCTCGGGCATCGGCTGCACGGGGAGGATGCCGGTCTACACGGATTTCAACACGCTCCACGGCACCCACGGCCGCGCCCTGCCCTTCGCCACCGGGATCAAGATGGCCAAGCCCGGGCTCAAGGTGATAACCGCCATGGGGGACGGCGACGCCACCGCCATCGGGGGCAACCACTTCATCCACACCTGCCGGCGCAACCTGGACCTGACCGCCGTCATCGTCAACAACTACATCTCCGGGATGACGGGCGGGCAGTACTCGCCGACGACCCCCACGGGCCGGCGGGCCTCCACGGCGCCCTACGGGATGATCGAGCCGACCTTCGACATCTGCAGCCTGGCCCAGGCGGCGGGGGCGACCTTCGTCGCGCGCACCACCAGCTACCACGCGGCCGCCATGACCGAGCTCTTCGCCAGGGCCATCGAGATGCGCGGATTCGCCGTGGTCGAGGTCATGGCCCACTGCTACACCACCTACGGTCGGCGCAACCGCTACGTGAGCCCCGTGGAGATGATGGAGGAGGAGAAGAAGCTGGCGGTGCCGCTGAAGGCCTTCGCGAAAATGAAGGAGAAGGACCCCGCCCACGCGCTCAAACCGGGGCAGTACCTCACCGGCGTGTTCTGCGACGACGAATCCCGCCCCGAGTTCACCCAGGTTTACGCCGCGCTTTGCCGACGGGTTCAGGGGGGTTGAGTTGGCCGGTATCCATTCGCACCACGGCGTGAAGATGACGGTGGTCCGCTTCGCCGGCTCCGGCGGCCAGGGCCTGATGACCTCGGGGCGCATCCTGGCCCAGGCGGCGGGGCTCTACGGCGGCCGCACGGTGCTCCAGACCCAGAGCTACGGCCCGGAAGCCCGCGGCGGCGCCGCGAAGAGCGAGGTCTGCATCGCCGACGCCCCCATAGACAACCTCAAGCCCACCCGCATTGACGTCCTGGTGGCCATGAACCAGGCCTCCTGCGACAAGCACTCCGGCGACCTCAAGCCCGATGGCATCCTGGTCGCCGATTCGAGCTTCGTGGACAAGCCCCCCCGCGAGGACGCCTTTTCCTTCCCCTTCACCTTCCACTGCCGCGACACCCTGGGCAACCCCGTGGTGGCCAACATCATGTCGCTGGGGTACATCCTGGTCCTCACGGAGGTGACGAGCCGACAGGCGCTGACGCGGGCGCTCACCGACAACGTGCCCCAGCGGTTCCTGGAGCTCAACCTGCGGGCGTTCGAGGAGGGGGAGCGGGAGGGCGAGAAGGCCCGGGCCGCCAGGGCCGGCCGGGAGGGATTCTGAACCCGGCGGATGAAGTCCGGCGGCGGCCGGGGCGCGGCAATCGAATGTCCGAG
>JAPLSK010000097.1 GCA_026398675.1 bacterium
CGCTTTGGCGAAGGCCTCCCACACCCGGCGGTAGTACGGGGGCTCGTGGGCCAGGAACCGCTTCCGTTCCTCCGTCTCCTCCAATAGATTCACGAAACGCTCGACACCCGCGGGGGAGTTCGCCGACTCGATTTCCACCCCGCGCCGCTCGGCCAGGCCGACGTTGTAGCGCGTGTGACTTTCGAGACCGGCCAGAAGCGCATCCTCGTCGGGGGTGAGGTCCAGAAGGAGCGTCCCCCTCGGCTGCACGTCCTGGACGCCGCGCCGGAATCCCAGCCCGGCCAGGAGATTTCTGGCGTCCTCGCCGTCGGGGACGCGCGGCTCCACGGTCAAGACGGCCGCGCGCCGGGCGAGGTCGTGCCCCTTCACCGCGTCGAGCCAGAGCTTCAGGGCCTCGGGACGCGCCGGATCCCACAACGGGCCGTAGGGGCAGTAGAGCCAGTCCCGGCCCAGGAACGGAAGCCGACGCACCAGCACCTGCCCCAGAACCAGGGGCTCCCCATCGGTGGAAATTACGGCGATGCGCAGGACGCGATAACCATACGCCGCCTTGACCTCGGCCCAGGCGGACGTCTGGGTGGGCGGCGCCCCGGGGAACAAGGGGCTTAAGCCCCTTGTCTCGACCAGGGCGTCCCACCCCGGAGGGTCGAAAAGTATTGCGCTCGACGCCAAGGCTCGCCCCTAAGCCGCGCCTTGCGGGTCTTCCTTCTCCCGCTTGGGCAGGCGCACGGTGAAGCTGGCCCCCTCGCCGGGGCGGCTCTCGAAGGAGATTATCCCCTCGTGGGCGTCCACGATGCTCTTCGAGATGAACAGGCCCAGGCCGGTCCCCTCGGCGGCGCTCGAGCCCCGCTTGTACTTCTCGAAGATGTGCTTCTGCTGATCGGGGGGGATGCCCGGGCCGTTGTCGGCGACGTAGAAGAAGACGTAATCGTCGTCCTGACCCGTGCCGACGGTAATCTCGCCGCCCCGCTGGATGAACTTCACCGCGTTCGACAACAGGTTGTTGATCACCCGCTCGATCTGGATCGGGTCGAACATGATCGGCGGCAGCGTCTCGTCCAGGTTCAGGCGCAGGCCGAGCTTTTTTATCTCCAGCTGGGCCGCCACGTTTTTCGCCAGGTGCGAGATGAGGCTCGAGAGCTGCAGGCGCTGCATGTCCAGCCGCACGCCCTCCGAGGAGAACTTGTTCACCGACAGGAAGTCGTTGATCAGGGCCAGCATCCGGTCCGCGTTGGTGGCGATGCTCGAGAGCGGATCTACCAGGCGCTCCGGCGGCTCCCCGTACGCTCCCGATAAAAGAAGCGAGCAGTAGCCCATAACGCTCGTCAGCGGGTTCTTCAGGTCGTGGGTGATCATGGAGATGAAGTCGTCGTTGAGGCGCTGGAGCCGGATTTTGTCCATCGCCTTCTCGACGGCCAGCTTGAGCACGTCGAAATCGAAGGGCTTGACCAGGTAGTTGTAGGCCCCGCGCCGAAGCGCCTCGATGGACGACCGCATCGAGGAGTAGCCCGTGATGACGATGACCAGCGTGTGCGGCAGGTTCTCGCCCACGTAGTCCAGGACGGTGAAGCCGTCCACCTTGGGCATCATCAGGTCGGCGATGACCAGGTCGTAGTTCGACTCGCGCAGCATCGAGATGCCCTCGCTCCCGTCGGACGCAGTGTCCACGCGGTAGCCGGTCTGCTCCAACAGGATGCGGATGGAGTCGCACATCCGACGTTCGTCGTCAATGACGAGTATTTTCTCGCGGCCGGACTCTGCCACAGCTATCCCTCCCGCGCCGGCAGGCTGATGGTGAACGTGGTCCCCTCGCCCGTGCCGCTTTGTGCCTCCATCATACCATCGAAACTCTGGACGATGCCATAGGAGACGGAGAGACCCAGGCCGGTGCCCTTCTTGCCCTTCGTGGTGAAGAACGGATCGAAGATGTAGGGCAGGTTTTCCTGGGGGATGCCTATCCCTGAGTCGGAGAAAGAGATGACCACCCGGCCGTCCGAGATGAAGGTGCGGACGGAGAGGGTGCCGCCGGAGGGCATGGCGTCCTGGGCGTTGGTCACCAGGTTCAAAAGCACCTGGCGCAACTGGTCCGGCGCCACCAGAACGCCGGGCAGGTCGTCCTGGAGGTCCTTTTCCACCGCGATACCCTGTTTTTCCAACTGGATGCCAACCAGCATCAACAGGTCCTCCACGAGCCGGTTGACGCTTGTGGATTCCAGGTAGGCGCTCTCGGGGCGGTAGAAGTCCAAAAGACCGGAGATGATGCGGGCGATGCGGTGGACCTCCTCCTCGACGACACCAATGGTCTTGTAAGGTTCGCTTGCGGGCTCGAGGTCCCCCTTGGCTATCTGGAGGTAGTTTGTGATTATCCCCAAGGGGTTGTTGACCTCGTGGGCGATGTCGGCGGCGAGCTTGCCCGTGGCGGCCAGCTTCTCCGACCGCGAGAGGGCGCGGCGCAGATCCTCGAGCTCGCGGATGTCGCGGCCCACGGCCACGCTGCCGGTGAACCGGCCCTTTTCGTCCACCAGCGGGGACACCGACAACTCCACCGTGATGGGCGAGCCGTCCTTCGTGCGCATGTCCACCTGGCGGACGGTGGAGGGCCGGCCGGAGTCCAGGCGTCGGGTCATCTCGGCCACCGTGTCCCGGTCGCGGTCGAAGTAGAAGGTCCCGATGGGCTTCCCCCGGACCTCATCCTCGACGTAACCGGTGGCCAGGGAGGCGGCGCGGTTGAGAATCTCCAGCCGGCCCTCGGCGTCCACCACGGTCACGAGGTCCGGCGAGGCGTCTATGACCTCGCGCAGGTACCGCCGGGCCGCCTGAAGCTGCGCCGTCTTGGCGTCCACCTCCCGCTCCAGGTCGGCCGAGTAGTTCGCCAGCGCCTCCTCGGCCTTCTTGCGCTCCGTGATGTCCGTGATGAGCGAAATCATGTACTGGATGGACTTATCGTGGGTGATGAAGTCTATGTTCATCTCCACGGGAATGCTGTCCCCGGATTTCTTCAAGAGGGTCAGCTCGGTGGGCTTTCCCGAGAAGATGGCCAGCTTGTCCTGGTACACCTGCGTGTCGAGCGTCTCCTCCAGGAGTTCGCCAATCTCCCCCGGCTCCTCGGGAACGATGAGGTCGTAGAACTTCTTCCCGATGAGCCCCTCCTCCTCGAAGCCCAGCATCTGCGAGAGGGCCGGATTGGCCATGGTGACTTCGCCCATGCGGTCGGAGAGGCAGATACCGATGGGGGATTTGGTCCAGATGGAGCGGTAGCGCTCCTCCGATTCGCGCAGCAGCTCCTCGGCCCGCTTGCGCTCCGTGACGTCGCGGACGATGACCAGGTCGGCCGGCGCCCCGGAGTACTGGATGAGCCCCACGTTCAGCTCCAGGGGGACGGTGTGCCCGCCCTTGTGCATCCCGGCGACCTCGTAGATGGAGGGCACCTCCTCGCCCCGCATGCGCCGTTCGTAGAAATCCTTCAGCCGGGGCCGGTCCTCCGGGGCGATGAAGTCGAAGAAGCTCTTCCCCAGCATCCCGCGAGAATCGTACCCGGACATGGCCAGCATGGCCGTGTTCACGAAGACGAACCGGAAATCCTGGACGATGACGACCCCGTCGGTGGCCTGCTCCACCAGGCTGCGGTACTTCTCCTCGGACTCCTCCAGGGCCTCCAGATACTGGGAGCGCTTGAGCGCCACCGAGGTCAGCCGGGCGAAGACCCGCACCTTGGCCAGATCGTCGTCGGTGAAGACCCGGTCCAGGGCGTGGATGAGGAACACGCCCAGCAGGGTCTCCCCGTCCATTATCGGCTCGCCCAGGACACTCTCGCGGTGCTCCTCGGAGTCGTCGGTGTCCTCGATGTGCACCACGGGGCGGTCCGGGTCGCAGAAGTTGGAGTAGGAACCGCGCCTGAGCTGGGCCACCTTGCCGCACAGCCCCACCCCCAGGGGGACCCGGAACGCCATCAACTCGTCCCGCGAGGTGGGGGCGTTCGTGTAGATGGGCGTGAGCACGCCCGGCGGCGCGCCGCCCTCGGGGTCGAAGGACAGGATGTTGCAGAAGTGGGCGTTCATCAACAGTCGGGCGTTGTCGGCGATTTTTCCCAGCACCTTCTCCAGATCGGCCTCGTCGGCCAGGGTCATCGTGGTCTCGTAGAGCGTGCGGTACGTGTCCTCACTCCGCTCGAGCGCCTGATGGTTCTGCGCCCGCTTGATGGCGATGGAGGCCAGACGGGCGAAGATGGAGAGCTTGCCCAGGTCGGCCTCGTCGTAGAGCTTGCCCTCGCTCCCGATTGTGATGACGCCCAGAAGGGTATCGGAGTCCATCACGGGCTCGGAGATGACCGACTCGACCGAGTCCACCTCATCGTCGGTGCCCTCGACGTGCACCACGGGGCGGTCGGGGTCGGTGTAGTTCGAGATTTCCCCGGCGCGCTCCAGGGCCACATGGCCGGAAAGACCCATCCCCAGGGGGACTAGGAAGCCGAGGATGGCTTCCCGCTCACGGGGTGCGTTGGAGTAGAAGGGTACCAACACCTCGCGGGACGCGTCGTAGGTGAAGTACGTGCAGTAGATGGAGGAAAGGAGCCGGGTGGCCTGGTCGCAGATGACCGAGATGATTTTTTTTAGGTCGCTCTCGTCGGCCAGGGTGAGCGTGGTGTCGTAGAGCCGGTGGTAGGTCTCTTCGGATCGGGCAAGGTCCTCCAGATTCTCGGAGCGCAGGACGGCTATCTCCGCCTGCCGGGCGAAGATGGAGAGCTTCTTGACGTCCTCCTCGGTGAAGACGTCGTCCTCCTTGTTGATGGTGATGACGCCGATAACCCGCCCGGAGTCGAACATGGGCACGCTGAGGACCGATTCACGGGTGTCCACCTCCTCGCTGGTGCCCGGCACGTGGACGGAGATGTCGTCGGTGTCCCCGATGTTGAAGCAGACCCTCTCCCCGGTCTGGGCCACCCAGCCCGAGATGCCCTCCCCCACGGGTATATCGAAGGCCATTATCTCCTCCGACGCCGTGGGGTCGTTGCAGTAGATGGGCCTAAGGACGCCTAAGCCGTCGTCGAAACGGTACACGGTGCAGTCGGAGGCCCGGGCCAGAGACGCCGCCTGGTCGGCGATGACCTTGATCACCTTCAGGGGGTCGGTCTTGTCGGCCAGGGCCAGGGTGGTGGAGTAGAGGCTCTTGTATGTCTCCTCGGAGCGGGCCAGGTCCTCGGACTTGCGGGTCCTCTTCACCGCTATCTCCGCCTGGCGGGCGAAGACGGTCAGCTTCGCCAGGTCCACCTCGGAGAAGGTGGCGTCGAACTTACCGATGGTGATGACGCCCAGCACGCGCTCGCCGTCGAACATGGGCACGGAGATGAGCGACTCCTTTTCGTCCTCCTGGGTGTCGGTGCCCGGTATGTGGACCGAGATTGCCTTCTCGGGCTCGCCGGCGTTGGCTATGATGCCCACGCCGGTGAGGGCCACGTGGCCCGAGAGCCCCTCGCCGAGGGGTATCGCGAAGTCCTTGAATATCTCCTGGTAATCCTGGCGGGTGGAGTAGATGGGCCTGAGCACCTTGGCGCCCGAGTCCACCAGGAAGAAGATGCACTTGCGGCTCCCGAACATGATCGAGGCCTGGTTCGCGATGACCTCGATCACGTGGAAGAGGTCGGTGGAGTCGGCCAGGGCCAGGGTGGTCTCGTAGAGGCTGTGGTACGTGCGCTCACTGGCGGCCAGCTCCTCGGTGTTCTTGGTGCGCTTGACCGCGATTTCAGCCTGGCGGGCGAAGATGGAGAGCCTCGCCAGGTCATCGTCGGTGAACCCCCCGGTGAACTTGCCCAGGGTAATCACGCCCAAAACTTTCCCGCCGTCGAACATGGGCACGGAGATCAACGATTCGCTCGAATCCTCCCCCTCGTCGGTGCCCTCGACGTGGACCGAGACCTCGTCCACCTGGTCGGCGTTCAAGTACCGGCCGACGCCCGACTCGGCCACCCGACCCGACAGCCCCACTCCCAGGGGCACCTCGAAGCCCATGATGATGTCGCGGTAGTCGAGCCTGGTCGAGTAGATGGGGGTGAGCATCCGCCGGTCGGAATCCAGGAGCAGGAAGAGGCACTGCTGGGCGCCCAGAAGACCGGTGGCCTGCACGGCGATGACGGCGATGACGTCGGTGAGCTCGGTGGAGTCGGCCAGGGCCAGGGTGGTCTCGTAGAGGCTCTTGTAGGTCTCCTCGGAGACGGCCAGCGCCAGCTCCGTCTTCTTGCGGTCGGTTACGTCCTCGGTGATGATGACCACGCGGTTCACCGCGCCCCCCTCGTCCGCCAGGGCGTAGAAGTGCTGTGAGACCCACCGTGCGCCGCCGGACCGCGGTTGGGGCAGCTCGGCCTCGGGGATGTGCAGGTAGCCGCCGTCGGTATAAACGCGGCGGACCTCGGAGAGCCACTCGCCCAGGTATTCGTCCGCTTCGTCGAACTTGAGCTCCGTCCGCTCCCTCTTTAAGTCTTCCTCCATCTCCCCCGGCGAGACGGCCCAGATGTGCCTCCACGCCTCGTTGCAAGACAGGAGCCCGCCGTTCGAGTCTCGCACCGATACGCCCAGGGGGGAGCTTGCGATCAGCGCCCGGCTGAACTCCTCCGACTCACTCAAGCGCTCCTGGGCCAGCTTGCGCTCGGTCACGTCCTCGAGGATGCCGTCTATGTGCCGGCCCTTCCCCCGTTCGTCCCGGACCAGGGTGGCGTTGAGCGAGGCCCAGAAGACGGAACCGTCCCTCGTCCTCTGCCGGACGCAGAAATCGGTCACGAAGCCCTTCGTCGTCAGGGACTCCACGAACTCCCGGCGCTCCAGAGGGTCCACGTAGTAGTCGCCCACGTTGACCGTCAACATCTCGTCCTCGGAGGCGTAGCCGAACATGGCGCAGAGCGCCGGGTTGGCCGACAGCACATCCCCGTCGGGCGTCGTGCGGAAGATGCCCACGGGGATGTTCTCCTGAAGCGAGCGGTACCGCTCCTCGGAATCGCGCAGGGCCACCTCGGTCAGCTTCTCCCGGGTGACATCCCGGACGACGGTGACCACCCGGTCCACCCGGTCGCCCTTAAACACTGGGATCTTGCGGGTCAGGGTGCGTATCTCCCGCCCGCCGATGACGCTCTTCTCCTCGGTCTGGAGCGTCTCGCCGCCGGCGAATACCTTCCCGTACTCGGCCCGGACGCTCTCGGGGAGGAACCCGAAGGCCCCGTAGACGGTCTTGCCCACAAAGCACGGGTCCAAGCCCAGCCCCTCCACCCACCGGGTGAGGTTCTTGTTGGCCAGGGTGATGCGGAGCTGGGAATCCACGACGTGGATGGCGTCCCCCATGGAGTCCAGGGTCGTGCGATACCGCTCCTCGGACTCGCTCAGGCGCTCCAGGGCGGCCTTCCGCTCGCTCTGGTCCGCCAGGATGCCGTCGTGGAATACGACCTCGCCGTCCGCGTCCCGCACCGCCCGGACGTTTATGAGCACCCAGAAACGGGAGCCGTCCCGACGGAGCATCTGGGCCTCGAAGTCGGTCACCACGTCCTGGACACCCAGGAGGGCGTTCAGCTCGCGGCGCCGCTCCGGCGAGGCGTAGAGGGCGATCACGTCCACTTCGAGCATCTCCTCGGGGGACGGGTAGCCGAACATCCTCACGAAGGCGGGGTTGACGGAGACGATCCGGCCGTCGTGCGTCACCCGGAACACCGCCACCGGAATGTTGTCCTGGAGGGAGTGGTACCGCTCCAGGGACTCCTCGAGCGCCTCCGACGCCCGGACGCTCTTAGTGATGTCGAAGCAGTTCCCCAGGTAGGCGGTCTGGCCGCCGTAGGGGACAGGCCGGGCGCCGACCAGAAGGACCGCCGTTTCGCCGTCCTTCTTTTTGATCCGCATCGTGTACCGGCTGGGGATATCCTCGCCCGATTGGCGGGCCAAAGCGCGCCGGTCGAGGAAGTCGCGGTCCTCCTCGTGGACCAAAACGCCGGTGTCCAGGGCCAACAGTTCCTTATTGGTGTAGCCGGTGATTTCGGCCATCTCGTCGTTGACGTAGAGGAAGTGCGCGTCCCGGTAGATGTAAACCCCGACGATGGCCCCCTCGCTAAGGACGCGGTAGCGCTCCTCGGACTCCCTTAAGCGCTCCTCGGCCAGCTTGCGCAGGGTGATGTCGCGGGACACGCCGATGATGGTGGTGGCCTTCCCCGCCTCGTCGTACACCACGGTGCGGGCATCGGACAGCCAGCGGTACTCTCCGTCCGCGTGGAGCAGGCGGTACTCGATGACCGGATTCTCCACCGCTCCGCGGGCGTTGTCCCGCAGCGCCTCCGCGTCCGCCACGACCCCGGCCACGTCGTCGGGGTGGATCCGCTTCGCCAGCTCGCCCGACTTCGCCATCTCGACGAACTGCTCGACCCCGTAGCCGAGGATTTTCACCAAGGCCGGGGAGAGGTACGCGTAGCTCTCGTCCTCCAGGTTCACCCGGTAGAAGAGGTCGTTGGTGTTTTCCACCAGGAAGCGGTACCTCTTCTCGGATTCGCGGAGCGCCTCCTCGGCCCGCACGCTCTCGGTGATGTCCACGCAGTTGCCCAGGTTCGCCGCGCCGCCCTCGCCCCCGGAGCTCGGGAGATTCCTCACCCGAAGCTCGACCACGCGGAGCTCGCCGTCCTTCCGACGAACGTGCATCCGGTAATTCGAGGGCACATCCTCGCCGCGCGCCTGCGCCTCGTTGAGCCGGCGAACGTACTCCCGGTCTTCCTCGGGGACGATGCCCCACGGATTCATCCCCAGGAGCTCCTCCCGACCGTAGCCGGTTATCTCCTCCATCCGGGGGTTGGCGAAGACGAAGCGGTCGTCCTTGAATATGTAGACGCCGACGAGCGCTTCCTCGGTGTAGGTGCGGTAGAGCTCCTCGGACGCCTTCAGCGCCACCTCGGTCCGCTTGCGCAGGGTGATGTCGCTGCCCGCTCCGATGAAGCTCCGTATCCAGCCGTCCGGATCCGTCAGCGGGATGAGGCGGATCTCGAAGTATTTTTTCAGGGCCCCCTCGCCGAAGCAGATATCGTTGGTGTGCACGCGACCCAGCTTCGCCCACTCGTAGGAATGCCTGATTCTCGCGCATTCATCCGGCGGGTGCAGGGCGGATACGGGCCTCCCGTTGTAGTGCTCGGGGGTGTGCCCCTCCACCGCGGCGAAGGCGTCGTTGACCTGCTCGTAGTGGAGCTCGCCGTCCGGCCCCTCCCTCACCGACCACAGGAGGACGTCCACCCCCTCGAAGAGCGCCCGGAGCTCCCGCAGGTGTCGGTCCCGGTCCTCCTCGGTCCGCACGTGCTCGGTGATGTCCACGCAGTTGCCCAGGCTGGCTATGCCAGAGTCGGCGAACCGGAGCGAAGCGGAGGATTGCGTTGCAAACCGAGGGAGCCGCTGCGCCCGGAGCTCGAGCACCCGCACCTCGCCGTCCTTCCGCCGGATGCGCATCCGGTAGGTCGAGGGCACCTCCTCGCCCCTGGCCCGGGCCTCCCCCCGCTCCCGTAAGTGACCGTCGCGGTCCTCCTCCAGAACGATGCCCATGGGGTCCAACCGGAGGAGCTCTTCCCGCGAGTAGCCGGTTATCTCCTCCATCCGGCGGTTGGCGAAGACGAAGCGGTCCTTCTCAATGATATAAACCCCGACGAGCGCCTCCTCGGTGAAGGTGCGGTAGAGCTCCTCGGACTGGCGGAGCCCGGCGGCGAGGAGCT
>JAPLSK010000098.1 GCA_026398675.1 bacterium
CCGGCAATCCTCGACGTGCCGGCGATGGACGCCGGGTTCGTGAGCGACAGGCTGCCGGGGTCCCAGAGGCCGAGGACGGTGTTGCCCAGGGCCATGCCGCGGGCGTCGGCGAGGGGTACCGGCTCGCCGGGCCGCCCGAGGGCGTAGAGGGAGTACCCCAGCGCCAGGGACGGCAGGAGTACGAGCAGAAGCAGGACGCGGGTTTTATTCATGCTGTTAATAGGACTCCGGCCAGTGCGTGAGCTGAAAGACTTCCCCCGAATCCAGCTCGTAAAGGTAGAGCTGCGACACGATTCGCCCGTTACGGCTGGGGCCGCTTCTGGCGAAAACGATGGACGAGCCGTCGGGTGACCACTCGGGGAAAGCGCCCTCTACCAGTTTTTCCTCAATGCTCGATTCCAGATCGTAGACGTAAATAGTACCTTCGAATTCATCGGAATAGAATGGACGGGTGTAGGCAATGAGCTTTCCGTCGGGCGACCAAACGGGGTAATTGAGGTCCGGCTCGATATCCAACTCCATAACGCTGTCTTTGTTGAAGTCATAAACGCTAAGACCGAACGACTCGTTCACGAAAACGACCTCATCCCCTTGCGGGTTCCAATCGGGCTGTAGACAGAAGAAGTCGGAACGGAAAACGACCTCGTCGTCGGGAATCGAATAGATGGTCAGATCCTCGGAGCACTGGTATGCGATCAGGTCATCAGAATCATTTATGGATGCCGCGGTACCGTCAGTAGAAGGCAGGGGGGTGGATAACCCGGATACCGTGTCATAGATGCTGAATGAGCCATCATCCTCTACCAAAACATCCGGTGAATTGTGGAACCAGCACACATCATCCGCTTCGTACCCCGTATAACGCTCAATTCCATCGGACAAATCCAAGAGGTACAGATTGGAACCATGCTCGGGATTTGAATATACATACGCTATCGTGCCTGTTGGCGACCAGGATGAATAGGTGCGCAGATAAAATTCTTCAAAAATGGTGAAATAACAACCTAACAGAAGCAAAATCAGAATAAAAGAAGTAGGGATTAACGTTTTGGAAACCATACGTCACCACGTTCAATATGAGGTCGCACGCTCCTCCGGCTCGCGGTCGTACCAGTAATCCGGCGGGAGGGTGTACTTGACGACCAGGCGGGGCCGGCGGCTCTCCGCGGCCTCCTGGGTCCACAGGCGGATGGGGTCCTCGTAGCCCTGCTCCGTGGCCAACTTGATCACCAGACCGTGCTGGTCCTCCTCCCCCGTAATCCAGTCCTGGATGATGGAGGTGACGTCTATCTTGACGTAGCCGGGCGGGGCGGGGTCGAGCTGGCCGGTCACCTGGGTGTCGGAGAGCGCCAGCCGCCGCAGGTCGCCCTGGTCGTCCCCCTCGGAGAAGTCATCCTCGAGGGGATGCACGGCGATGCCGACCACGCTGTCGCGGCCGGGGAAGTCCGAGTAAAGCTCCAGCTCGGCCAGGTTGACCGTGGCCTCGTCGGGGAGAAGTGAGAGATCGAAGTTGAAGACCAGCCGCCCGCCGGTGCCGAAGGTCGCGCAGAGCGGCAGCTCCGCGGTCGAGCCGTAAATCCGCGAGTCGGGCTGCGAGAGGTCGTCCGCGATGACCACGTCCTGCCAGGCCTCCAGCGAGGCCTCCTTCTTTTCCCCCGAGGCGGACTCCCACACGACCACCAGGTGGGGGCGGTTGCTCGGGGTGTCTATATCGTCGGAGTAGAACTCCTTGACGACCCGGGCGGCGGCCTCGTCCTGGGCTTTCAAAAGCAGGCCGTTCTCGTCGTCGGGGTTGTCCAGCCACCAGGCGACCAGGGAGGTCACGTCGAAGCTCCTGATTTCGCCGTAGCCCGTGGGGGGCTCGTCGAGGACGAAGGAGCCGAAGGGACCGTCGTAATCCGCGCCGGGGTCGTCCCAGTCCTCGTCCTCGGTGCGCGTGAGCCAGGTGGTCTCGTCGTGCTCCCACTCGTTCGTAACCGCGTAGACGTCCACGGTCAGGTTCCCCTGGGAGAAGGGGCGCCAGTTGGCGATGCCGGGGGCCTCGGCGTAGTAGTACTCCACCCGGGCGCGGTACAGGCTCTCCGACGTCACCTCGTCGGGCAGGTCGGCGATTTTGAAGTTCACCAGGCAGCGGACCAGGGTGTCGTCCACCCGGCCCACGGAATCCACGAGCGCGCCGTTGGTGTTGCCGTAGCCGTAGTAGCCGGTGTCCGCCCATCCCGGGCCGGGCTCGAGGATGAGGGTCAGGACTTCCTGGTCCGGGCGGTCGTTGAGCTCGCCCCCCAGGGGATTGTCGGACCCCGGCTCGCAGCCGGCGACCAGGAGCGCGGCAAAAATCAAAAAAATCGGTAGTCTCACCTGGACCTCGGTGGGATCGTGGAGTTTATTACAGCTTCAGGTTGGCCGCCTCGGCGGTGAACTGGGCGGAGAGGTTCTCCAGCCTCTT
This sequence comes from bacterium, assembly GCA_026398675.1. NCBI lineage: Bacteria > bacterium. The sequence continues at coordinate 2,447 of JAPLSK010000098.1, forward strand.
CCTCTCGACGCGGTCGGTGGCGAGCTCGGACTCCTGGGTGTACAGCCGGGCGATGGAGTAGTAAAGCTCGAGGGCCGTCGCGGTCGGGATGCCCAGTTGGAGCACCCCGGCGTAGGCGTCCACCGCCGCCTGGAGGTCGCCCCGCTCTTCGGCCAGCCGACCGGCGAGGATGCCCACCTCGGGATCCTTGGGGACCAGATGGCGCAGCGTCTGGAGGACGGCGTCGGCCTGCTCGAAGCAGCGCCCGGCGATGTAGGCGCGGACGAGCATCTTCTGGGTTGATGTCCCGGCGGGGTCGCGTTCGGCGGCGGCCTCGGCGTACTGGACGGCTTGGGAGAAGTCTCCCGCGGCGAGGTGGATCCGGGCCAGGCCACTGTAGCTGCGTGGGTCGTCGGGCGCGGCGCGGGTCGCGGCCTCGTAGCCCCTCGCGGCCAGGGACGGCTCGCCCTCGCGCTCGTAGGCCAGCCCGATGTTGTACAGGGCGTCGGGGTCGTCCCTCCGGGAGCCCAGGACGGTCCGGTAGGAGTTCCTGGCGGCGACGTAATCGCCGGCGGCCAGGGCGTCGCCGCCCAGCCAGCGGTAGAGCTCCACCGGCGCCGTGGAGTAGGGCACCCGGTGGGTGCCGGCGGCGGCGGTGAGCTCCAACTCGCGCTGGGCGGCCTGGGAGTCCCCCGCTTCGTAGAGGCACCGGGCGAGGTGGTAGTGCGCGCGCGCCGGCAGAGGGTCGTACTCGAGCGCCTCCGAGCAGGCCAGAATCGCCCACCGTTGGCCCAGCGGTAGATTCTCGAAGCCCTTAACCGGCACGGCGGGCTGGTCGGGGAGCGGCAGCTCGATGGCGGGCTCGTAGCCCTCTCCCAAGTCCAGGGCCAGGGCGATGGACGCCGCGGCGTAGAAGCAGCCCGGGACCTTTGGGGCGCTCTGCAGAATCTTCGTCAATTGCTCCAGGGCCAGGATGTCGTTGCCCTCTGCCAGGGATAGCCAGGCCAGTCGGGGCCGCAGGCGGTAGGCGTCCTTGGGCGAGGTCTCCGTCCCCTCGGAGAGTATCGCCCGGGCCTTCTCCAGGTTGTCGAGGCCGATGCAGGTGTCGGCGAGGTTCACGTAACCGGATCCGAGGCCGGGGTCTATGTCTATGGCCTTGGTGAACTCCTCGGCGGCGTCGGCGAGCTGGCCCGCGGCGGAATAAATCACCCCGCGCCCGTAGGCGTGCCAGGCCCGGGACAGCCCCAGCCGCTCCGCCTGTTTGAGCTGCTCCCGCGCCCGGTAGAAATCGCGGTGGTGCGCGTGGTACAGGGCGAGCTGGAAGCTGTAGAAGGGGTCGTCGGGGTGCGCGTCGCGGTCGGCGATGAGGCGGTTACGGGCGGCCTCGAGGCCGTAGGTGCCGGCCAGGGCCGCCAGACGTCCCTCCGCCGCCTCGTAGTTCGTCGGGTCCAGGGAAAGCACCGTCTCGTACTCGATGAGCGCCTCGTCGGGAAAACCCTCGTCCAGGAGCACGTTGGCCGTGAGGAGGTGCGGCTCCGGATCCTCGCGGCGGGTGAGGACGAAAATGAGCGTCGCCGCGAGAGCCGCGAAGGCCGCGGCGCACCAGATGATAAGGCGTTTGGTCTTCTTTTCGAGCGCCATTACTCGCGCCCCTTCAACGCCGGCCGCGGGGCCGGGAGGTCGTCGGAGTTCTCCGCTTCTCCTCCCGTACCAGGCGGCCGTCGTGGAGGTGGAGGATGCGGCGCGCCGCGGAGGACACCTCGGTGTCGTGGGTGACCACGATGATGGTCTGACCGTCTCCGTGGAGCTTCCGGAACATGTGCATAATCTCTACGCCGGTTTTGGAGTCCAGGTTTCCCGTGGGCTCGTCGGCCAACAGAATCGAGGGGTGGGTGACCAGGGCGCGGGCGATAGCCACGCGTTGCCGCTGGCCGCCCGAGAGCTCGCTGGGCTTGTGGTCCATCCGGTCGGCCAGGTCCACCGCCGCCAGGGCCCACCGGGCCTGCTCCATCCGCTCGGACGGCGGGATGCGGGAGTAGACGAGCGGTAGCTCCACGTTGACCAGGGCGCTGGCCCGCGGCAAGAGGTTGAACGTCTGGAAGACGAAGCCGATGCGCCGGTTGCGGATGTCGGCCAGTTGGTCGTCGTCCAGCTCGCTGACCAGCTCCCCGGCCAGCTTGTAAGACCCCGAGGTGGGAGTGTCCAGGCAGCCGATAAGGTTCATCAGGGTGGACTTGCCCGACCCCGAGGGGCCCATGATGGAGACGTACTCGCCGGAGGCGATGTCCAGGTCCACCCCGTCCAGGGCGCGGACCTCCACCTCCCCCATTTGGTAAATCTTCGAAAGGCCGCGGACCTCGATGAGCGGGGTTTCCGGGACAGGCGGAGGCGGGGGAGGAGGCTCTTCCCCGGCCTTCCGCGACAGGCGCCACAGATCGAAGTCCCCCTCGTAGAGACGGTTCAGCCGGCGGACCTCCTGCAGCGGCTCGGACATGAATTATCTCTCGTCGGTTGATAGCCGGATGCCCCGGCCCGTGCGGGGGGTCAGACAAGGGGTTTACCCCTTGCCCCCATCTTAGGATGCCCCGGCTTACGCGGAGGTCAATTCTTGATTCCGGACTGCGCCCGTCCGTCCTGAGTTGGCAACGCGCCAGGGGCGGCCGCGGGTCACTCCTCAGCTATACCCCTATTTTACAGAACGCAGACCCTCGTTACCTCTCTCCCGGCCGTGGGCGGATATCGTCAACGGCCAGAAGCGAGACTTCGCCCCCACCCTGCTCTGCAAGTTCTCCGTAAAGCCACCGCTCCGGCCCACCCTCCCGGCCGCGGCGGACGCGGGCTCACTCCTCTTCCTCCTCCACGACCACCTCGGCCACGGTCACCCGGCCCCCGTGCTCCAGCTCGCGCAGCTCCTTGTACGGGCCGCTGATCACCACGTCGCCCTCCGCAACCCCATCCTTGATTTCGATGAAGGCCTCGTCCGAAATCCCCGTCACGACGGGGCGGAAGGACACCGTTTCGCCCTCGAGGACGAAAACCCCCTCGACCTCGTCCCAGTCGTTGGGGAGCTTGTAGTCCTCCCCGAGCCATTCCAGCACCGTCTTGCGGTCCCGGACGACCACGGCGGAGATGGGCACGGAGATGGCGTCCTCGGCGGTGTCGGTGGTTATCTCCACCGTGGCGCTCATCCCGGGGAGCACCGTCGCCGGCAGCTGGTCGGTGATGACCACCTTTATCTCGAAGTTGACCACCTCGGCCTCGGAGCCGGAGGCGGAGGTCTTGGCGGAGCGGGCTATCTCGGAGACGTAGCCGGCGAAGCTCTGGCGCGGGAAGGCCTCGATCTCCACCCTGGCCGGCTGGTTGAGCTCCAGGGAGACGACGTCGGTCTCGTCAATCTCGGCCTCCACCTTCATCCCCTCGAGGCTGGCGATGGTGGCCAGGGGGACGACGGTGAAGGTGGGGGGGTAGGCGATGTCGCCCTCCTCGAAGTTCAGCGCGACGACGACGCCGTCCATGGGTGAGGAGTAGCGGGTTTTGTCCACGGAGTCTCGCGCGGCGCGGATCGAGGCCAGGGCGCCCCAGGACTGGCTTTTCGCCGTCTCGTACTGCGCCCGGGCCACCTGGAGCTGCGTCTGTGTAGCCTCCCACTCCTGCTTGGAGATCAGGCCGTCGTCGTAGAGCTTCTGCTGCCGGGTGAAGTTGTCCTCGGCCTGGGTCAGGGTGGCCTGGGCCAGGTCGAGCTGGGCCTGGGCGGCGGAGTAGCCGGCCTGGCTCTGGCTCAAGAGGCTCTGCGACTGGTCGGGGTCTATTTCCAGAATCAGGTCGCCCTCGTGGACCTGCTGGCCCTCCACGACGGCCACTCGGACTATCTCGCCCGCGGTGAGCGCCACCAGGTTCACCTCGATGGCGGGGCGGATGTGCCCCGGCCCGGAGACCACGCTCTCGAGGGTACTTCGGGGTGAACGTCGCCCTGTTCGCGCCCCAGCTCGTCGCTCCAGTTGTACCCGGCGTCGAGGACCACGGCGCCCGGCTTGACGTACTCCGGCGTTACCATGCGCGCCCGGCCGATGGCCACCGCCAGCACCTCGGCCTCACGCGCCACGCCCGGCAGGTCCACCGTCCGGCTGTGGCAGACCGTCACCGTGAGGTGCTCGGCCAGGAGGAGTTGAAAGAGCGGCTTGCCGACGATGTTCGAGCGGCCGATGACCACGGCTCGCTTGCCCACCAGCGCCACGCCGGTGGTCTTCAACAGGTGATGGACGGCGCGGGCGGTGGCCGGCACGAAGCGCGGACGCCCCAGGGCCAAAAGCCCCGCGTTTTCCGGGTGCACCCCGTCCACGTCTTTCGCCGGGTCCACCAGTGAATCCACGGCGTCCGGGTCGAGCCCCGCGGGCAGGGGGCGCATGACGAGAACCCCGTGGGCGCCGGTCTCGGCTTCTTTGAGAAGCCTCTCGAAACCGGCCGGGTCCACGTCGGCGGGGAGTTCCACCGTTCGGACGACGAGGCCGCTCTTGGTCCCGGCCTTGGCCAGGGAGCGGGCGTAGGCCCCGGCGTTGGGGTCGCCCTCCGGCGTGAGGATGGCGAGGGTGGGCTCGACCCCGTCGCGGCATAACGCCCCGGCCCGGGCGGCGTTGGCCTCGCCCAGTTCCCGCGCCACGGCCTTGCCGTCAATCATCCGGGCGCCCACGGGCCGCTCCTCGTGTACGCGGTGGAAGTCGCTCATGTTGCGTGGTTGCGAGTTTATCCGCTCCCGCCGCGCTAGTCAAGGGCGCGGGGCGGGTGGTGGTCGCCGGGGCGGTTGCGGACGGTCGTACTTTGTGATGACGTAGGGGGGGGGATTTGCCAGGGGCATA
>JAPLSK010000099.1 GCA_026398675.1 bacterium
GGGTCGGCGATGTTTTTGCCCGCGATGTCGAAGGCGGTGCCGTGGGAGGGGCTGGTCCGCAGGAAGGGCAATCCCAGGGTTACATTGACGACGGAGTTGAACGCTAAAAGCTTCACCGGGATGAGCCCCTGATCGTGGTAGAGCGCGACGAAGCCGTCGAAGCGCCGTAAATTCTTCTCGGTGAAGAGGGTGTCCGCCGCCAGGGGGCCGGTGAGGTCCATTCCTCCCGCCCGCAGCTCCTCCGCCGCCGGAAGGACGATTCGCCCCTCCTCGTCGCCGATGACGCCGGAGTCCCCGGCGTGGGGGTTGAGGCCGCAAAGTGCCAGGCGCGGCTCTCGGCCCATTTTTTTTTGCAGAAACGCGCGGAACAGGCGGGCCACGCAGACGATGCGGTCCGTGGTCAGCGTCCGGGCGACCTCGGCCAGCGGGATGTGGGTGGTGGCGAGGACGACGTTGATTCTCGGCGAGACGAAGGCCATGGCCTCTTTGCCGACCACGCCGCACCTCTCGGCCAGATACCCCGTGTGTCCGGCGTAAGGGATGCCCGCCAGGGCCCAGGCCTGTTTCGAGATGGGCCCGGTGACCAGGGCGCGGGACGGGTTGGCGAGGCACAGGTCCACCGCGCGCTCGACCCAGGAGAAACTCGCCCGCCCGGACTCGGCGGAGACGACGCCCCATTGCGGGGTGAGGTCGGTGCTGGGAACTTCGATTAGGGGGATACAGTTTGGTGTTGGGTCGGCCTCGTCAGGCGAGTGGACGGGGACGATTTCGAGGTCGAGACCGAGAAGCTCGACGGCGGCGGCCAGGGGCCTCGGCGCCCCGACGACGACCGGGCGGCCATCGGTAATACGGCCCCAGGCCCCGACCAGAACCTCGGGGCCGATCCCGTTGGGGTCGCCCGGCGTGATGAGAACCAGGGGTCGGTCGCCCATGATTTCCGTTCACCGTCGCGGATTGAAGGGGCGGGCCTTTGCGCCCGCCCGCGAGTGAACCGCCCCGCGGAGGCCCGCGGTGATTTTTTGCCCAAGGGCGCTACGCCTCGGGCTTGGGCTCGGGGAGGGTTATATCCGCCTCGTTGAAGCGGCAGTGGGTGGTGAAGCCCAGCCTCTGGTAGAGCTCGAGCCCCTCCTTATTCTTCACCGCGACGTTGAGGGTCGCCAAGTCGGCCTGGTCGGCGAGGAGGGTGAGCGCCTTGCTCACGACCTGCTGGGCGAATCCGCGCCGCCGGTATTCGGGGTGGACCACTACGTTGCCGATACAGGCCACCCGCTCGTCGGCGTTCACCACGTGCGTCCCCGCGCAGGCCACGAGCCCGTTGTCCTGGAAAATCCCGGCAAAGGGGTACGCCAGCTGGTCCGGGTGGAATGAGTTTTCCGGGTAGTGGACCATCAGGCCGGCGATGGCGTCGGCGTCCTTGGAGCCCAGCTCCTCGGCCACCCCGGTGTCGAAGGTCTTGCCCGTGAGGTCCATCGTCATCCTGAGCATGCGCTTGAGCTGGACTACGTTGGTGCCCTCGGGGAAGGCGGCCTCGGGCTCGCCGGTGAAGGCGGCGTTGTAATCGCCGGCGGGTAGGTACGAGCAGATGAAGCGCAGGGCGCCGACTCCGCCGAAGAGGAAGAGGGCGGGCGGTTGAAGCCCCTCGTACACCAGCACCAGGTTCGGCCCGTTGACGTAGTACCGCGAGAGACCGAAGTGGAGGTCGGAGAGGTCGCCCAGCGCGTAAGACGCCCAGGGGCGGTCCGAGGCGAGGAGTTCGGAGATGACCTCCCGGTCACGGCTGCGGAAGCTTTCCAGTTTCATCGTATTCCTTCGTGAAGTTGTGGTTGAAGTTCAGTCGAGGCCCACCAGGGCCCGGGCGAATTTCATCGGGTCGAAGGGCTCCAGGTCCTCCAGCCGCTCGCCGGTTCCCACATGGGAGATGGGGAGGCCGGTCTCGGCGGCGACGGCGAGGAGGAATCCGCCCCTGGAGGTCCCGTCCAGCTTGGTCAGCACTATCCGGTCGCACCCGGCGCCATCCAGAAAGGCCCGGGCCTGGAGGACGCCGTTCTGCCCACCGCCCGCGTCCAGCACGAGGGCGGTCCCCACCGGATGTTCGCCGAGCGACTTTTCCACCACGCGGCGGAGCTTGCCCAGCTCCCGCATCAGGTGGTCCCGGGTATGCATTCTCCCGGCGGTGTCAGCGATGACGGCATCCATTCGCCGGGCTTTGGCGGCTTCGAGGGCGTCGTAGAGAACCGCGCCCGGGTCGCCGCCCTCGGCGTGTCTTACGAGGGGGACACCGGCCCGTTCGGCCCAGACCTCGAGCTGCTCCCCCGCGGCGGCCCGGTAAGTATCGGCCGCGGCCAGGAGCACCCGCTTGCCATCCCGCGCGTACCGGGCGGCCAGCTTGGCGGCCGTCGTCGTCTTCCCCGTCCCGTTGACCCCCACCAGGAGGAGGACCTCGGGCGGCGGGCCGTCGTAGGGCGGCGGGACCGGGGGCAGGCTTTCGGCCACGAGCCGGGCCAGGAGCTCCCGGGGGTCGGTCCCATCCCCGGTGTAAAGCTCCCGGAGGCGCTCCACCAGCCCGGCGGCGACCGCCGGACCCGCGTCGGCCAGAATCAGCGCCTCTTCGAGCTCGTCCGCGGCCTCATCCCCGAGGCGGTTCCCGACGAGCTTCCGCAGGGCCCGGTCCAGCCGGTCGCGCGTCTTCGCCAGTGCCTGAAAAAATCCCATCGGGCGTTCGCCTACAGACCCGCCTCGGCGAGCTGCTCGACCAGCTCCTCGCGGCGGTTGGAGGCCTCCAGGGCCGCCTCGCGGTCCACCAGCCCGGACTCGAGCAGCGTCGTCAGGGAACTGTTGAGGGTGTACATCCCGTGGGCGTGCCCCGACTGGATGACCGAGTAGAGCTGGTGCTCCTTCCCGTCTCGGATGAGCGCGCGCACCGCCGGGGTGGCGATCAACACCTCGGTGGCCAGCACCCGCCCCGGGCCTTCCTTCTGCGGCAGGAGCGCCTGGCTGACGACCGCCTCCAGGCAGAAGGAGAGCTGGATACGTACCTGGCGCGTCTCGGTGGTCGGGAAGGCGTCTATTATACGGGTGACGGTCTGGGTGGCCGAGTTGGTGTGCAGGGTGGCCAGGGCCACGTGGCCGGTCTCGGCGACGGTGAGCGCGGCGTTCATCGTGGGCAGGTCGCGCATCTCACCGATCATTATCACGTCGGGGTCCTGCCGCAGGCACGAGCGCACCGCGGAGACGGTGTCGGCGTAGTCGGATCCCAGCTCCCGCTGCGTCACCAGGGACTTGCCCCGCTCGTGGCGGAACTCGATGGGGTCCTCGATGGTGATGATGTGGCGGGCGCTCTCCCGGTTTATCTTGGCGATGACGGCCGCCAGGGTGGTGGACTTGCCCGAGCCGGTGGGGCCGGTGACCAGGATCAGGCCCTTGGGCAGGGCGGTGAGCCCGGCGACGGACTTGGGCAGCCCCAGTTCCTCCAGGGAGGGGATGACGTCTGGAATGGCGCGGATGGCGCAGGCGGGCCCCTCGGAGGTGCGGTAGACGTTCACCCGGAACCGGCCTTGTCCCTCCAGCTCGTAGCCCAGGTCCACCTGGCCGGCGTCGTCGTAGTGGGCGCGGGCGCCGGGGCGGGACGATAGAAAATGCCCGGTGAAGGAGTTGGCCGTCTCCCGGGTGAAGGGTTCGAGGTTGGTGGGAATCAGCCGTCCGTCAACGCGCATGTGCGGGGGATAACCGACGACCACGTGGAGGTCGCTGGCCCCCTGGGTGCGCATCACGGAGAGGAGCTTTTCCGCCAGTTGCACGCCCTGCTCCCGGATTGAGTCCAGCCGGCCCGCGTCCGTCCGCCGGGGAGGCGGCTTATGATACAAGCCGCGCGCCCGCGGGTCAAGGGCCCGCGAGGTACTCCCCCAGGGCGTCGGCCTGGAAGGAGAGAAAGCGCCTCGCCGGGGGCAGGCCGGCGAGCATGACGGCGCCGTAGGCCTTGGTGAGGATGCGGGAGTCCAGAACGGCCACCACCCCGCGGTCGGTCTTTTTGCGGACCAGGCGGCCGAATCCCTGGCGCAGCCGGAGCGCCGCCTCGGGCACGGAGTAGGAGTCAAAGGGCCGCCCGCCGCGTTTCTCGATCGCCTCCGACCGCGCCGTCACCACCGGGTCGGTGGGCACGGCGAAGGGAAGCCGGGCGATGACGAGGAGCCGCAGCTCGTTACCGGGCAGGTCCACCCCCTCCCAGAAGGTGGCGGTGGCGAAGAGTACGCCGCGCCGCGCCTCCTTGAAGTCGCGCAGGAGACGGGTCCGGTCGGAATCGCCCTGGGCCAGCACCTCGCAGCCCATGCCCCGAAGGTCCTCCTCCAGTCCGGACTTGAACGCGCGCAGCGCCTCGTGGCTGGTGAAAAGGACCAGCGTCCCCCCGACCCGGTTCAGCTCGACCAGCCGCCGGATCTCGGCGACTGCCTCGGTGAAATGGCCCCGGTCGCGGGGGTCCGGCAGACGGGGCAGGTAGAGCGCCGCCTGGGTCGCGAAGTCGAAGGCCGGGGGGAGGAGGAGCTCCTCGCCGGGCGGGAAGCCCAGCCGGGTGGATAGGTAGGAAAAATCGCCGCCCACGGTGAGGGTGGCGCTGGTGGCCACGACGGCCTCGGGAAGGGACCAGAGCCCCGATTCCAGCTTCGGTCCGACCTCGACGGGCGCCGCGTGGAGCCGCAGACGTGCGGCGTCGTGGAGGCCGTCCGCCCAGTACACGAAGCCCTCCCACCGCCGCTCCTCGAGACCGGTGAGGTCGCTCCGGTAGCCGTCCAGGAGCCGCGCCGCCCCGCCCAGCTCCAGGGCGTCGTCCTCGGCGGCCCCGTCGGCCAGTTGCGTCAGCCAGCCCGCCGTCCGGCCCAGCTCGGCGTCCAACTCCGCGCCGACGGAAAGAAGGTCGCGGAGGATGCGCTCCTCCCGCTCGCGCCCCGGACCGAGCCCGGCGTGGAGGGAGGCGAAGTGCCCCACGGCGGCGTCGAGGATTTTTGAAAAATGCTCCGCCAGCTCGTCACCGTCCACCGCCCGGTCCATCACCGCTCCGGCGAGGCCCCCCGTGCGCCGGACGGGGGAGTAGAGCTCGCCCACTAGCCCGCGCAGGCGGCCCTGGGAGGCCCGGTAGCCGAGCTGGTCCGTGGCCGCGTCCTCGAGGCGGTGGGCCTCGTCCACCACCAGGTAGGCGTAATCGGGCAGGACCGCCTCCCCGGAGGACCGTAGGATGACGTCGGCCAGGAGGAGGGCGTGGTTGGTGATGACCAGATCGGCGGACTGGGCCCGGCGCCGGGCGCGCTGGAAGAAGCACTCGTTGACGAAGGGGCAGCGGCTCCCCGCGCAGGCGTCGGGGGACGACGCGACCAGCCTCCACTCCGCCTCGGGGAAGGCGAAGTCGAGCTCGGAGCGCTCCCCCCGCTTGAGATTTTTCGCACGCGCGAAGAGCGTCCGCTGCCTCCCGGCGGCGTCGGCGTCGGCGAAGAGCCCCAGGAGCTGCTGGCGGTGCAGCTTCCGCAGGCAGAGGTAGTTGCCCCGCCCCAGGAGCAGGGCCACCTTCACCTCGGTCCCCAGCGTGTCCAGGGCCACGGGGATGTCGGCGGCGAGGAGCTGCTGCTGGAGGGCGATGGTGTGGGTGGAGACGACGCCCCGGCGCTCGTCCGTCACGCGGGAAAGGAGGGGGATGAGGTAGGCCAGGCTCTTGCCGATGCCGGTGCCGGCCTCGACCATGAGGCTGCCGCCGGTTTCGAGAACGTCGGCTACGGCGGCGGCCATCCGGATCTGGCCCGACCGCTCCTCGTAGGGGTGCAGCAGCCCGGCCAGGGTGCCGGCGGAGGAAAAAAGACTCGTGATGGAATTTTCGGTCAAGGGGTCACTCGGGGGGACGTTCCGCGGCGAAGGGGTTTTCCCGCTTCCCGAGCCCGTCCAGGTATAGCGTTATTGCGTCGAGTTTCTGCTGAATCTCCCGGTTCGCCCGGCGGTAGGCTGCTGCCGGCGGCGTGTTCTCGGAGAGGCTGGCGGACAGCCTCCCCACGAGCTCGTGCCATGAAAGGCCCTCCGTCCGGCGCTCGATGTCGTGCTCGGCCAGGAGGAGCTCCGCCCGCTCGTCGAGGCCGTCCCGCACCAGGGCGTCGAAACGCTCGCCGGGGGTGAATGTGGCGACTAATCTCAGGTCGGCGTCAAAGGCCGAGTCCCGCGGGCGAGGGGGGTCGGTCGCCGCCAGGAGGTTCTCGGTCTCCCGATCCAGGACGGCCTCGAGCTCGGCGAGTCGGGGCGCCTCGTCGGCGAGGGCCCGTTCCGCCCCGGGTGTGCCGGGTTCCAGTCCGAGAGCCGTCAGAAGCCGATCCGCGGGCCAGGCGGCCGTTTCACGCCGGAGGTGGGATTGCAGCGCGGTCAGTTCCTCCAGGAGCGCCGGATAGGCCAGCCGTTCCACCCGGAGGGAGAGGAGCACCTCGTCGAGGACGTCGGCGTAGGCCAGGGCATGGAGAGAGCTTTCCTCTACCGGTTCCTTGCAGCCGGTGAGCCCGAGCGACAGAAAGAGCGGGAGCGCGGCTTTTAGTATTCTTTCAACCATCGCCCCAAGTATAAACGAGAAACTCGGTTTATGCGACGGCCGGACCGGCCGTTTGGAAAGGACCGTCGCGGCTTCCATCTCCCCGCGGGAGAGGCTCGTAGGGTGAGGGCTGCCTTGGAAAAAAGGCGGCATCCTTATTCCCCCTCTCCCTTTTAGGGAGGAGCATTCGCCCACGGGCCGGGGTGAGGGGTAAAATCGGCGGGGACTAAAGTCCCCGCCCTACATTTGACGGTGTAGGGGCGCCCTTCTACGGGCGCCCGCGGGCCGACCTGAAGGTCGGCCCCTACGTCAGCGCGGGCCGGGGTGAGGGCCGCCTCTGATAAAGCGGCGGGGACTAAAGTCCCCGCCCTACATTTTTGGGTGAGGGGAGTGATCCCCTCCCTCCCCCTACATGGGGAATGTCATCACCCAGAAGACGTCCACCTCGCCGGGTGAGTCAAACTCGAAAGACCCCACTAGCTCGTCCAGCTCGGCGCGGAACGCCTCGTTGTTGTAGGCCCGGTCGTCGCCGTGACCGGTGGCCACGGAGTTGATCCGGTCGAACTTCCCGTCCACGAAGCGGATGTAGTACTGGACGTCGCCGCCGAAATCTTCACCGGCGTACTTATCGGAAACCGCCCTGACGTCGTCGGTGTAGTTGGCCTTGAGATACTCGAGCGCCGCGGCCCCGAGGTCCTCCTCCGGCTCCTCGATCCTGCCGGTGCCGGTCGTCTCGATACCGGCGAGGGCGGTCATGTAGCCGGAGATGAGCCACCGTCCTCTGTCCTCGGAGAGGGTGAGCTCCAGGTCGTACGCCATGTTGTTCTCGGTGTAGCGGGCGTTCTCGAAGGTGACCATCGTGCCGAAGGAAGCATTCTCGAGCACGTAGCCGCCGGATACGGTCAGACCTTTCTCGGCGATGAGCGACCAGAGCACGTCCACGTACTGCGGATCCATGACGAGCCCCAACAGGGCCTCCTGGTCCTTGTCGTGCACCACTTTGAGGAAGGCTTCCACCGTCCCCTCGGGTTTCGAGAGGTCGGGTTCGGCGCTTTCCTCGCCGCAACCGGCGATGCCGAGTCCGAGCGTCGTCAGAAGCACGGCGATTAAAAATCCGCGCATGATACCTCCTCGTGCCGGGCGCTCGCCCGACCCGGCGCTCCCCCGGCGCCGGGTGAGATCACCACCCGCGTTCCATCGGACAAGTCGAACAGCGGTTAGGTTCCGGACTCCGCAGCCGCGTCTCCCGTCCCGCCCGGGGTGTCCTCGGGCGCGGTCCCGGTCTCTTCCTCGTCTACGAAGGCGTAGTCCTGGCCGCTGATGAGCCAGCCGGGGCCCAGCTCGTTGGTGACGTAGAGCTGCTGCTCATAGACGCCGTAATCCTTCCAGCGGGCGCTGTCGAAGATGACGTGCTTGCCGAAGGAGCCTTCCTCGATGTGGTACCCCGGAGAGAAGGTCAGGCTGTTTTTGGTGATACGCCCCCAGATCGCGTCCGCCGAGTCCTTGGAATAGAAGAGGCTGTCGAAGACCACTTTGTCCTGGGAATTGGCCGCCTTGATGAAGGCGTCCACCAGGCTCTCCGCCGTCGGGTAGACCTTCGGCCCGTTCGTCTCGGTCCCGTCGCCGTTCCCCTCTTCCCCTTTACCCCCGCAGCCGAGGAAGACGAGGGTCAGACCGGCCAGGATCAGAAAGATTGTGAAGCGCTGCATATCCCCTCCTTTACGGAAATCGGACCTGTTACGGAAATGGGCCGCCCGAAGGCGACCCATCAAGGCTCAAGATATCGTTTTCGACCTTAAGGAAGGTCCTACTACAGAGCCGGCTCGACGACGGGCTCGACAACCGGAGCAACGTAGTCGGCCATCGGGAAGTCCATCGACCAAAGAACGTTCACTTCGCCCATCTCGGCGATATTGAAGGTCATGACGAGCTTCTCCAACTCGGCCTTGAAGGCCTCGTTTTCCCAAGCGTTGGTGTCATCGCCGGACTGCGCCCAGGAGTTGATGCCTGTTACGGCGCCGTCCAAGAAGGCGATGTAGGGCTGGATGTTGCCGGTGACCTTTCCACCGGAATCACCGTCTCGGCGGTCTCGAAGCCGGTGCAGAGCCAGCTGCCCTTTTCCTTCTCGACGATGAGCAGGGTGAAGGAGTATTCCACTTCACCTTCCAAATAGACGGCCTTCTCCCATGTCACTTTGCCATCGGTGATGGTATAGGCGCCTTCGATCGTCAAACCCTTACCCAGGAGCGCGACGACCTCATCGGCCTTTTTGGCGTCGGTGAACAGAGGCGCGAGGGCATCGACGGGTTTTTCGGCCTTGAGGGCCTTGATGAAGGCATCAACCAGAGCTTCGGGCTTCTCGTACTTTACTGCTTCGCCACAGCCGGCAAAAACTAGAGCCAGTGTGGCTATCAGGGCGAACAGGAAATAGCGACGCATGTATCCTCCTCGGTTTTTCTTTACCTGCCCGGTAATTTACCGGACGTGGTTAAAAGTATGCCGGCATGTAGCTCCCCTCAAATTGGGAAACTCACTCGCCAGCAGTTCATCTACACTGCGTTAGAGTAGGTTAGTTAATTCCAAGAGAAAAGTCAAGGGATTTTTAATTATTCGGTATCCTTTATGCGTTTGTCATCCGTTTTTTCCGGCTCCCCATCCCGCGCCCGGTAGGCCTCGTCATTCAAGAAGCCCCGCTCGGGCCAGCGTTCCGCCAGTCGGCGCGAAAGAGCCTCCTCGAAGCCGATCCGCTTGGGGAAATAAAACCGCGGGTGGTCCGCCCCCAAATACTCCTGGCGGACAAAGCCGTCGGGGTAGGTGTGGGGGTACACGTAGCCCTCGCCGCGGCCCAGCTTGTCCGCCCCGCGGTAGCCCGTGCCGCGCAGGTGGCCGGGCACGGGGATCGCCGGACGCTCGCCGACGTACTCCCGGGCGAGCGTGAGGGCCGTACCGCAGGCGTTTGACTTAGGGGCGCAGGCGACGTAGACGGCCGCCTGGACCAGGTTGTAGGCCGCCTCGGGCATGCCGATTAGCTCCAGGGCCTGGGCCGCCGCCACCGCCACGACGAGCGCCTGCGGGTCGGCGTTCCCGACGTCCTCCGAGGCGCAGATGACGATGCGTCGGGCCAAAAAACGCGGATCCTCGCCGCCCTCCAGGGCCAGTATCATCCAGTACACCGCGGCGTCGGGGTCTCCGCCACGCATGCTCTTGATGAAGGCCGATACGCGGTCGTAGTGGTAATCGCCGGCGCGGTCGTGGAGGGGGCTCTGCTCTCGGGCGACGCGCTCCGCGTTCTCAAGGTCCAGGTTAATTTGACCGTTCTCGTCGGCCGTGGCGGTCACGGCGGCCAGCTCCAAAGCGGCCAGCGCCCGGCGGGCGTCGCCCCCGGCGTAGTTGGCCAGGCGGTCCAGAAAAGCGCCGGCGGCGGAAATGTTCATCCCGCCCAGGCCCCGCTCCCCGTCGGCGATGGCCCGCTCCAGGAGCGCCCGGATGTCCCCCGGCTCCAGCGGTTCGAGCTCCAGGACCATCGAGCGGGAGAGGAGGGCGCCGATGACGCTGGTGTAGGGGTTGTGGACCGTGGCGCCGATGAAGGTCACCACGCCCGCCTCCACCGCGGGCAGAAGGGCGTCCTGCTGGGCGCGGTTGAAGCGATGAATCTCGTCTATGAAGAGGACGACGGGCTTGGAGAGGCGGGCCTGGCGGGCGCGTTTAGCCTCGGCGACCACCCGGCGCACGTCGTCCACCTTGGCCGTCACGGCGTTCAGGCGGGCCACGCGCCCCCCGACCTGCTCCGCCGCCGCCAGGGCGATGGTCGTCTTCCCCGACCCGGGCGGGCCGTAAAGAATCAGGCTCGGGAGACGGCCCCGCTCCACCGCCGTGCGCAACGGTGTACCGGGGCCGATGATTTTATCCTGACCGACGACCTCGGCCAGCTTCACCGGCCTCATCCGGTAGGCCAGCGGCGCGTCGGGTTCGGGAAGGCTGTCGAAAAGTTCATTCAACTATGCGATGGGTAAGGGTGGTTAGACCGGTTTGCGCAAGACGGCGAAGATGCTCAGCGTTAGATACTCACGCAGCTCCGGTATACCGCTCAGGGCCAGGGCCAGACCGTAGATGAGCCGGACGGCCGGCGTTGAGCCTTTGGAACGGTTGGTCCTGTACTGGAGGCATTCCAGACCGCTTCGGTCGAAAAGGCGGCGGTAATCCGCAGATGACAGGCCGTTGAGCCCCAGATCGCGCAGCGACTTCAATTCCCTGGAGTGCCTCTCGTTCAACCTTCTAACGAGCCACTCCTCCCTGAAGAGCAGGTGCCCCCAGGGGATAGGGATTTCGGCGCCCAGGTGATCGCCCAACGGACTGTTGTAGAGCGGGCCGAACCCCAGCAGGAGCAGACCACCCGGCTTCAGCCGGACACGGATCTCCACCAGTAACCGTCCCAGATCCTCCACATGCTCGAAGGTGTCCTTGGAAACGATGTAATCGAAGCGGACCGCCGGGTCGAAATCCTCCAACCCGCCCAGGTGGAATTCGACCCGATTCCGGTACTCGGAAAAATTCTCCTCCAACCGGTCGCGGGCGAATCCGATGATACTAGCGTTGGTGTCTATCCCGACGACGCGCACCGCACCGTCACGCGCCAGCCGGAAGCACATTGCGCCGTGTCCGCAACCCACGTCGGCGATTACCCGGTCCGCGAGGGGCGGTTTGATCCCGAGCCGGGACCAAAAACGCTCATAGTTCCTCAAACCCCGCTCGAACTCAGCGTATGCGAGAGGTGAATAATCCATACTCGATCATTGGAAGGAGTCGGTTCCGTGCTCCGAGCGGGTGTCATCCGCCGGACCATCAGGAGCGCCTCGTCCCGCCGCGGCCATATCGGCTTCAAGGCGAACCGGGCCGTAACATTAATCGTCCATCCAGAAACCGGGGACCATGGACGGTCCCGCTCTTCCACGGCTATGGGGCGCCGAGCCTGTTAAAGAGGAGGCCGGTCAGGCGGCGGACCCCCTCGGGGGTCAGGCGCAGCTCGATGCCGTAGGTCTCGTCGCCGGTACGCCGCTCCTCGCGGGAAACGAAAAGGTAGCCGCGGACCAGCGCGACCACCTGCCTGTAGGAGTCGGCGTCCAGGAGGGTCTTCGGGTAGAGCGCCTCCTCGAGCCGGTCGAGGAAATCGGCCTCCGCCGCGTCGTAGGCCCGCAGGTGGGCGCGACGGCGAGCCTCGTCGTCGGCGATTCCCCCCGCCGGGGCGACGCCCCAGCCGGAGATTTTTTCCAATTTTCCGGCTATTTCACCGGCCCCGAGGGTGAGAGTCTTGCCGGGGGTGGCGGCGGTCACGGGTCCGGTCACGACCCCGACGCGGGCGAGGAACTGGCGCACGGCCTCGAGGAGGCTGGACTGCGACGCGGCGATGTGGACGGTGCCCAGGCGCTCGTCGTAGCCGCCCCGGCCCAGGAGCCTCCCCGACACCGCCAGGCCGGCGGGCCCGGCCTCAACCGCTATTAAAAGCGTCGGGCCGTCTCCGGTCAAAAGGGGCAAGAGCTCGGGGTAGGGCGCGTCCCAGGGGATGCCCGCGGGGAGCAGCCCCGCCTCGGGCCAGGACTCGGTCAGGGCGGTGAGCTCTTCCCCGTCGGCCCCGGTAAATAGAAGCTGCACATCGGCGGAACCGGCCGCCGCGGTCGAGAGGGTGAGGATGACGCCCGCCAGGGCGAGGGCTCTCATGGGAACTCCCCCACCGCCGCGCCGGCGGGGATATCTTTTACTAAAAGCTCCCCGGACGCGTAGGGGGCTACGCAGACGTGCCGCCCCACGGTAATCCCGGCGGGCAGCGCGACGCTTTTGCCGACGACCGTGACGCCGCCGGAGAAGAGCCCGCCGAAACGCTCGTTCCCGTCGGACACCTCGCCGAAGCCGACCTTGGCCTTCCCGCCGACGTCGCAGAAACGGTCCATGACCACCCGGTCCACCAGCGCCCCCCGATGCACCACCGTATCGCCGAAGAGGATGGAGTCCCGCACCAGGGCTCCCTCCTCCACGTAGACCCCGCGGCTCAGGATCGAGTTGATAACCTTGCCGTTGACGATGGAGCCGTTGGCCACCAGGCTGCGGACGGCGTGGCTCCCGGGGCCGAACTTGGCCGGCGGCATCTCGTCGGTGGGCGTCATGATGGGCCAGGAGGGGTCCACCATCTCCAGGCGCGGGGTGTCCCGCAGGAGCTCCATATTGGCCTGGTAGTAGGGCGTCAGCTCCCCCACGTCCTCCCAGTAGCCGTTGAAGGGGAACTGGTGAACCACCCCCTCGGAAATGGCGGGTACGACCACGTCCCGCACCAGGTCGTACTGGCCTTTTCTCAGCGGCTCCAGCTTGTGGGTGAGGTAGGCCGCGTCGAAGAGGTAGATGGCCATGCTGGCCAGGGTCCCCATGGGCCGGTCCGGCTTTTCCAAGAATGCGGTTATCCGGTCGTCGTCGGCGACCTCCACGTTTCCGAAGCGGCGGAGGTCCTTGAAATCCGCCGGGGCGGTGGCGACGGTGACGGCGGCCCGGCGGCGGTGGTGCTGGCGGATGAGCCCCCGGAAGTCCATCTTGAACACCAGGTCCCCGGGCAGGACCAGCACGAAGTCGTACCCCTCGAACTCGCGGCGGTTCTGACGCAGCGCATCGGCGGTGCCCCGGTACCAGGACGACCCTGCCTCGGTCTGAATCGGCTGCAGGAGCGAGACCCCGGTCCGCTTGCGGTCCAGGTCCCACGCCTGGCCCGTGCCCAGGTGGTCCATCAGGCTGATCGGGTTGTACTGGGCCAGGATGCCGATGTCGAAGAGCCCGGAATTGACGCAGTTGGAGAGGGGGAAATCAACCAGGCGGTACCGCCCGCCGAAGGGCATGGACGAGACCGCCCGGTGGGAGGCCAGAATGGACAGACCCTCGCCTTTGCCCCCGGCGAGGACCATCACCTTCACCCGTTCATCGCTCAGAACGCCCACTTGGGCCTCAATAGTAGTGGAGCACGACGCCGCCCTGACCGACGATCCACCCCTCGCTGAGCGAGAGCATCTCGACCGCCATCAGGTCCTCGTCGGCCGGGGAATCGAGGAGGCTCAGGCTGCCGCCGTCGTCGAGGACGACCGTCCCCCGGGCTCCCACGGCCAGGAAGTGCTCCGACGAAGCGGCGCTCACGCTTTTGAGTATCTCCGTCGTCGGGCTGTCCAGGGCCGTCCAGTCGCCGGTGTCACCGAGAAGAATCACCCCGGAGTCCCCCACGACGAGGTAACCGTCGTCGCCCGTAAAAGCGATTCCGTTGAGCGGATTGCCGACGCCCGGGTCGTAAACCTCCGCCCCGTCGTCGTCGCCGAACACGACCGAGCCGTCGGTGGTCACGGCGGCGAACCCGTCCGCGGTCGCGACCACGTCGGTGAAGTTGCGGCCCGGCACGACCGTCTGGATCCAGCCGCCGTCCGTGTAGTGGAGGACCGCGCCGTTCATGCCCACCGCCCAGAAGTTCTCCACCGTCCCGTCCACGGCGACCAGGTCCTCGTAGGTCAGGTTGGGGTAGCGCGTCCACTCCGCGCCGTCGTAGCGGACCATCAGCCCCTCCCGCCCCACGGTGATGCAGCCGCCGTCCCCGTCGCCCAGCACCGCCGACAGGTCCCCATCCGGCCCCTCGACGATGGACCAGTCGGTCCCGTCGTAAAAAATGACGGTGGCCTGAAGCTCGTCCTCGCCGGCCGGGCCGACCGCCCAGCCCTCGCCGTCGCCCAGCCACACGTCGAGAAGGTCTTCCTTCAGGAGGAGGGGGGTTTCGCCTTCGGTGTAAATCTCGTAGAGGACGAGCTTCGGCGGCTTGCCCAAGCCGCTCGGCTCGCAGCCCGCGAGCGCGAGGACCGCGAAGACGGCGGCAAGGAGCGGGGCGGAGTGTTTCAAGATCGGACCCTCCGGGGTCGGGGTTTTCGATTCTCGTGCCGATTATAACCCGACGACCGGCCCCCGGCAAGCCGAGCCGCTCGGGTGCGGATGCTCCCCCGCCGTAAACGCAACATCTTCTCAATAACCATCGCCCCACTCTTCCCGCGAAAATCACCCAGACCCGCTCCCATCCGTCCTCGCCGCCCTGCCTTGACTCGACCGGTCCACCCCTAGTAAAATAGCGTATGAGGCGGTATACGCTTTTTCGCCTCCTTCCAACCGCAAAAACCCACCTCCAGCCCAGGGGGATGACACCCGTGAGCCACCCCATGCTCTTCGCGGAGAAGGAACTGGAAGGCGTGCGCAACGGCCGGATAACCGTCGCCTTCCGCCAGTGGAACGAGCCCAAGGTCGATCAC
>JAPLSK010000100.1 GCA_026398675.1 bacterium
TCAACCGACGCGGGGGCTTTTTCCCGTACACTTTGTCGCGGGCTCCGGCCTGGGCGTTCGCTACCTCTGAATCTGCGTGACAGACGACGGCGGGGGCGAGCTGGAGCCGCCGCACCACGAGGGTCAACCCCTCCTCGGCGGGGAGGGCCTTCCGGGCGCGGGCCTCGATTTCGGCCTGGACCCGCTCCGGGTCCTCCTCGGGCAAGAGGCGGCGGTCCACGGTGAAGGAGACCTTCCCCGGAATGACGTTGACCTTCGCCGTCGCGCTGGTGATTTTCCCGCCGAGGGTCATCGCGCCGCGGGCGTCCTCGGGCCGAGCGACGGGCAGGTCGCTCTTTGCGGCGCAGAGCTCGGGCTCCGCGTCCAGGAGACCGCGGGCCACGGCCACGGCCCCGGCGAAGGCGTTGACCCCCTCGTAGGGGCGGCTGGCGTGCCCCGAGCGGCCCCGGACTTCAATCTCCAGCCAGAGGACCCCCTTGTTGGCGATGGTGAGCGCCGGGCCGGAGTGCCCCTCGAACAGGCCGGCGTCCGCCTTCAGGACGCCTCGTCCCGCCAGCCATCCGAGGCCGCAGGCCCCACCCGATTCCTCGTCGGGGACGTAGCTGAACTCGAGGTCGCAGGACGGCTCGAGCCCGATTTTATTGAGGGCCGCCAGGGCGGCGAGGTGGGCGGTGATGGTCCCCTTCATGTCCCCGGCGCCGCGGCCGCGCAGCCACTCGCCGTCGCGCCCGAGCACGAAGGGGTCCCGCGTCCAGCCCTCGCCGGGCGGGACCACGTCGTAGTGGCCGTTGAGGTGGAGGGTCTTCTTCCGGCCGAGGCGGAGGCGGCCCAGGAGGTTGGGCCGGGGGAGGCCTTCCGATTCCGGGTACAGCCGGCGCACCTCGGCCTCGGTGGGGAATAGCACCACCAGACCGATTCCCAGCTTCTCCATCTCGGCGCCCAATTCCGCGACCAGGCGGTGATACTCCCGTCCGGGGGGGTTGACCGTGGGCACGGCCACCAGCCGGGCCAGGAAGTCCTCGGACCAGTCCCGGAGCCCGACGAGGGCTTCCTTTAGCGCCTTTTCTTTCATCCGGTCAATCATCGCCGTTTCCGGGGCGGGTCGGCCCCGCTCATTCGGGATTGTGGACCTCGATGACGCCCGCGACATCGCCGGCCCGTATTTTGCCCACGGAGGCGAACCCCTCCTCGGTGACTACGCCTGAGCCCTTGGCCGGAGTGCCGGTGGGGACTTTTATCGGTTCGAGATTGAACTCCGCATCGTCCCAGAGGACCTCGCCGCCGGCATCCAGGAGCTCCGCCGTCACGTGGACGTTGTAGAGGTTCCGCCCGCCGGTGTTCTCCACGCGGAGCCGGATTTCGGGCGCGGGGCCCTCCCCGTGAATCTCCAATCCGGTGACGGTGACCTCGCCGGGCAGATCAATGGTGTCGGGGTCTATGCCGTAGGCCTCGGCCGTTGCCCGGTCCGCCTCCTCGGCCGTTTCCCGGGTCCATTTATCCACGTTGCACAGGATGACCAAAATCGCGGCGAGCGCGAGGCCCAGGGATACGAGGGTCCCGAGGAAACGCATGGGAACCTCCCCTTCTATGGTAAGGGAGTATATCAAAAAAAACGGCACGGGTGCGCCGCGCCGATCGCCCGTGCCGGAGCCTGGGTCAGTCTTTATCCCTCTCGGAGTCCAGGTGGACCAGGACCGCATCCACACCCTCGAGCTCCTCGAGGCAGCGCTTCACCTCGTCGGCCACCCGGTGGGCGTCGGTGAGGGGGAGGCCGCCGTCGAGCTCGACGTGGATGTCCAGGGCCACCCCCGAGGCGCGTCGGTGGAGCCGGAGGTCGTGGAAACCGGCCAGCCCGGGGATGGTGCGGCAGGACTCCTCCACGGCGCGGCGGATTTCGGCGTTGCGCCGGCCGTCCAGAAGCTCCGGCTCGGTCAGGGGCTCGACGTGGACGAAGACGCTGCCCAGGCGCGGCAGGTGCTTGTGGAGGTTGGCCTCGATGAACTCGGTGATGCGGTGCGCCTGGAACACGTCCATTTCCGGATCCACGGCGATGACGAGGTCCGCCACGGTGAGGTTGCCCATGTGCCGGGCGCAGATGCGGCGGACGTCCCGGACCCCCTTTACCTCGGCGGTCAGCTCGCCCATCCGCTCTCGGAGTTCCCGCTCGACGCCGGAGTCGATGAGCTCCCGGGCGGCGTTCAGGATGATCTTAAAGCCCACCACCCCGATCATCAGCGCGACGATGATCGAGCCCACGGGGTCGAGGAAGTTCCACTGCGGGAGGAGGATGGCCCCGACGATGGCGACGAGGGCCACCACGCTGGAGAGGGCGTCGGAGCGGTGGTGCCAGGCGTTGGCCTCGACGGCTTTCGACCCCGTTCTGCGGGCCACGCGACGCGTCCAGCGGAAGAGCCATTCCTTCACCACGATCGAGACCAGGGCCGCGACCGCGGCGATCCAGGACGGCACGGTGGGCACGGGGTGGTGGATCTTCTCCAGCCCCGCCAAACCCAACCAGACCGCGACGCCGATGAGGATCAACCCCAGGATGAAGGCCGCCATAGTCTCGAAGCGGCCGTGGCCGTAGGGGTGTCCCTCGTCGGCGGGCCGGTCCGACAGCCGGATGCCGAAGAGGACGACGACGTCGGAAACCAGGTCGGATAAGGAGTGGACGGCGTCGGAGACCATGGCCGCCGAGTGGCCGAGGATGCCGGCGGCGAACTTGGCCCCGGTCAGGACCAGGTTGATCCCGGCCCCGATCCAGGTGACACCTTTCTTGGCGCGGCTATCGGCGACAGCGTCCATTCGCTACCAGCCCGGAGGCGGACCCCAGAGACCCAGCAAGTAGTCCAGGGTCCCGGTGGTCCAGATGAGGTTCATGATGTGGAACCAGAGCACCGCTCCGGAGAGCCCCAGTCCCACCAAGCCGGGCAGGAACCCGCGGAACCAGCCCTTCCGGAAGTTCAGCACCGCCACCAGCCCCACGATGAGCCCGGCGATGCCCAGGGGCCAGGAGAGGACCAGGACGAAGGGGATCAAGTACAGGAAGAAGGCGCCCACGCCCAGCCCCAGGCTTATGAATCCGAAGAAAAGCCCGGAGACGTCCAGGCTGATGTTCACCTCTTGGGTGATCTTAGACCACCAGCCACCCCCGTGTCCAGTGTCCATCCCCGCCTCCTCCGCCGGGTGTACGTGCCCGGCGTCGTGGGCGTCCGTGTGCCTGCGGCTGGAGTCCATCCCGCGTTTCATTTCCCGGAAGCCGGTGCGCATCCCCCGCATCCCCGCGTCCAGTCCCTTTCGCATCGCCCGCACGCCCGCGCCGACGGCCGTGGCGATGTCGGCCGCGGGGTCTTTTTCCTTCTCGTCCATGGCGGACCTCATGTTTCATTCCGGCCCGGGGTCGGCGCCGTTCGGCGAGCCGGTCGGCGATTACGGGCTCGTCCACCCCCTTCGGTGGCTCCGCCCATCCTTTCCCCGCCGGAGGATTTCGTGAAGTATTTTAGCTCGAATGATTAATAATTTCAAGCGATAAATTAATTATTTTTATATTCACTTTTAATATCTGCACGAGGCCCCAGTATCCGTTCACCCCCATTGAACATCAAGGATGCGGCCCCACCCGTCGTCGCCGGCGAAGGGGCTTCGCCCCGTTTGTCGTCGCCCTCGCCCCTAACCCCCATCCTCGGCGGCGGACTTCACCGCGTACAGATACCCGTCGGGGGCTTCGCTCCGTTTGTCGCCGCTCTCGCCCCTAATCCCCATCCTCGGCGGCGGTCGTTACCGCGTACAAATACCCATCATCACTGGCGAAATAAGCCATCCCCCCGCCGCAGGCCGGGTCCGACAGCACGTGCTGCTTGGCCGCGTAAGCCCAGACCACCTTCCCGGCGCCCGCGTCCAGGCAGTAGAGGCTCCCGTTGGCGCTGCCGATGTAGAACACGGCCTCGGCCGCCTCGGGCTTCGCCGGCCAGTCGCCGGACTCGATCCAGCGCGCCGGCTGCGAGACACAGAACCCCCGCCCGTCGGTCAGCTTCCCCGCCACCACGCCCCCGGCCTCCACCGTGTTCGTCGTCTTGTGCCGCCAGCGCTCCCCCCCGGTCATGGCGTCCAGGCAGTAGATGATGTGGTTCAGGCAGCCGAAGTACACCCGCCCGTCGAACACCACGACCCGCGACCGGATGCAGTTCCAGTAGTCGGGGTCGCGGTAGCGCCAGAGCGCCTTCCCCGTCCCGGCGTCCAGGCACCGCAGCCAGGTGTCGTCGGAGCCGAAATAAACCTTCCCCTCCCAGACGTAGGGCGAGCTGTATACCCGCCCTTCCGTTTCGAACTTCCACTTGGGCGCGCCGGTGGCGGCGTCCAGGCAGTAAAGCCACCCGTCGAGCGACCCGACGAACACCTTCCCCCCGGCTACGAAGGGCGTCGAGAAGACCCAGCCGCCGGTCTCGTAGCGCCAGACTTCCTCCCCCGTGGCGGCGTCCAGGCAGTAGACGTCGTGGTCGTAGGAGCCGAAGTACACCCGCCCGTCCGCGTAGGTCACCCCGCCGCCGACGTAATGCCCGGTACCGAAGCGCCAAAGCCTTTTCCCCGTCTGCGCGTCGAAGCACCACATGGAGTTGTCGCAGCTCCCCACGTACACCCGGCCGTCGGCGACCAGGGCCTCGCCTATCACCGGCCCGCCCGTCGAGTGCTTCCACAGCCCGTGGCCCGTCCCGGCGTCCACGCAGTACACGTAGCCGTCCTCGGACCCGAAGTAAACCTTCCCCTCGGCGTAGAAGGGCGAGCTGGTCAGGGAGTCGCCCTCCTGGAACTTCCAGACGAGCTCCGCCCGCCCTGTCGGAACCTCGGGGATCCCCCCGAGCCCCCGGGCGAAGACGGCGAAGAGGGCGGCCATGGCGAAGGCGATGACCGTCACCCCGACGAGGATGCCGAGACCGATGATGATGTAGCGCCCCGGCTGGCGGATGCGCTTCTTCTTGGCGAACTCCTCGGTGCTCAGGTTCCCGAGTTCCGCTTCGTGTTCGAGGTGGCTCTTGAAGGGCTCGACGTCGGCCAGCGGCCGCCAGTCGAAGGCGGACATGTCGTAGACCTCGTCCGTGGGCGAGAGCTCGCGGAGGTCGAGCATTTTCAGAATTTTGCGCGCGGTGCGGGCCGGTTCCGGCGCCCCGTACGCCCGCACGATGAAGATTATTGTATACATCCGTATTCCAAAACCGGATTACATTCATTCCCATCTCTTCAAGTTGCTCTGTTCTACGTTTATCGTGGAGTATCTTACTCTCCTTAGCGTGTCCGCCGCCGTCGAGCTCCACGACCAATCCGGCCTCCGGGCAGTAGAAATCGAGGATGTAGCCTTTCAGCGGATGCTGGCGGCGGAACTTGGCGCCTAATAGTTGGCGTTTTTGCAGGCACCTCCAAAGTTTAGATTCCGTATCTGTCTGTGATTCCCGCAGCTCACGACAGCGTTGGAGGAGCTCAGGGGGAAGCTTGCGAGTCATCTTTACCCCTCACCCCAGCCCTCCCCCCAGAGGGGGGAGGGGGTAGGGTCTCACCCCAGCCTGTAAGCGCGCTTCCCACCAGAGGGGAGAGGGAGCTGCACCCCTCACCCCGGCCCGTAAGCGAGCTTCCCCCCAGAGGGGGAGGGAGTTTACTCCGCCCTCGGGCCCCAGTCGGGGTCGTTGCCCGGGCAGACCTCCCGCGCGTCCCCGGTCGCCAGGTCCAGGGCCCAAATGCGGTGTATCACCGGGGGAGGCGCATCCGACAACGCGGGCCCGCCCTCGACCGGCTCGTTGGTGTTGTAGAAGATGCGGCCGTCATCCGTGAAGCACGGGTACACGCAATCGGCATCGGAGAAGGTGACCTGAGTGGGGTTCCCCCCGTCGGCGCCCAGGAGGTAGATGTCGAAGCTCTCCGCGCCTTGGAATTTCGCGCTGACGGCGATGCGCGACCCGTCGGGGCTCCAGCAGGGGTCAATGATCTCGGCCCCCAGGTCGGTGAGCTGTTGCAGGGTGCCGGTAGCCACGTCGGCGAGCACCAGCTCGATGACGGCGGGGTCGCCGTAGGAGGACTGACCGTAGCAGAAGAGGATCGCCTCCCCGTCCGGGCGCCAGACGGGCCACCGGGCCCAGTCCTCCAGATCGCTCAGACGGTTGCGGTTCCCCCCGTCGGCGTCCATGAGGAAGATGTCGGGCAGGCCGTCGTCGGTCGCCATGGAGCTCCAGGCGATGCGCTCTCCGTCGGGGCTCCAGGAGGGCAGGCCGTCCCAGTCGGCGTTTTCGGTCAACCGCGTGAATCCGCTCCCGTCGGTGTTGACGGTGAAGATGTCCCAATCCTCTTCCGTGTTGGCGGCGAAGAGGATGCGCTCCCCGTCGGGGGAAAGGTCCACCACCAACCCCAGCTCGTCGGGGCCGACGGCGTCGGTGACCAGCCGGGCGTCCGTGCTGTCGTCCGCCGCGAGGTAGAGCATGCCGCCCAGGTCGTAGGCGATGACACCGGCCGGGGCCGCGGCGGCGGACGCCAGGACGGTGAGCACGATTAGCAGCTTGTTGGTCATATGCACCCCT
>JAPLSK010000101.1 GCA_026398675.1 bacterium
CGGGTGTAGACACCCGCCCCTACGTCATCGCAACGTAGCGGGGCCTGGGGGGGGTTAACAGGTGCAGCGGTCCCCTCTCCCCTCTGGGGAGAGGGTTAGGGTGAGGGGTGAAAGCGGCGGGGATAGGAATCCCCGCCCTACGGGATTTGATTGAATCGTGCGTCACCCTCGTAGGGGCCGACCTTTAGGTCGGCCCGCGGGCGGGTCTGGAGGCCCGCCCCTACGTCATCGCAGCAAGGCACGGGCCGGGGTGAGGGTTGCCGCCTATCCCCTCTCCCTTTTAGGGAGAGGGTTAGGGTGAGGGTCGGGTGTGAAAGCGGCGGGGTTAGGAAACCCCGCCCTACGGGATTTGATTGAATCGTGTGTCAACCTCGTAGGGGCCGACCTTTAGGTCGGCCCGCGGGCGGGGACGGAGCCCCGCCCCTACGTCATCGCAAACCGCTCATTACGAACCCCCTTTTCCTCCTCCAGCCCCAACGCCCGGGCGAGCCGCGTCACGCCGATTCCACCCCCGAACCGCGGGAACATCTCCAGGGCCAGGTAGGCGTCCAGCTCCCGCATCACCCTCTCCCGCCCGAAAAGCTCGAAGAGCTTCTCCGCGTACTTCCCGTGGCTGACGCCGTGGAAGTTGGCCCGCATCTCGTCGGGGTTGCAGCTCCTCTCCGCGCTGCCGATGGTCTCCATCCCGTGGAGGATGACGTCAACCTTGTTGAAGAGCCTGTCCCCGATCTCCTTCATGTTCCAGAACGGGTGCGACCGGAAGGGGAACCGGGTCAGGACGATGGGGCAACCGTACTCCCGTTCCAGCAGCTCCTCCTCCCGCGCCCCGACGGCCGCCGAGCCGTACTTCCCGCACACCTCGTCGTACTCCATGGTGCGGGGCTCGCCCATCCCCAGGTCGTGTACCAACTCCTTCTCGAGGGCCACCAGGTCGGCCACGTCCCCTTGCGCCTCGAACTCGAACATGGGGAAGACGAGGTCGTGCCTGCCCGGAATCGGGCGGGGCTCGTTGCGGTATGACGTGCTTGCGCAGAAGACGCCGGGCCACCGGGGGTGGGTCAGAAGCTCGTACTCCAGCCACATCTGCCCCGTCTGCGGCAGGGGCCAGGTCCGGCCCGCGAAGGTGAAAACGCTCACCGTGTAGGGGTCCTCGCAGGCGGCCAGGATGGACAGCCGCGACTGCACGGGGACCTCGATGAAGCCCCGCTCGACGAAAATTTTCCTCAGCCGCGTCGTGGCGTCGTGGAACCGTTTCGCGTCCTGCATCTCGTCCTTCCTTCCCTTGGGGTTTTAAAAAAAGGGGGGGAGCCCCCCGCCGGAGTGGTGAAAGCCGGGCCCGCCGAGCCCTTCCGTGACGGCGGCCTGCTCCGGCGGCCTAAAAAAAAGGGGAGAAAATCCCCTTCGAGAGCGGTTGAACCCGGGCCGGTCGAACTTTTCCCGGGAAGGCGTTTTTTACTCGTCGCCGGCAGAAGCGCCCCTTCTCGTGCCCGAATGCCGTGCGCTAAAATTTCCGTGATTCTAGCAGGGGAAATTTTCCTGTCAAGCCTTTTTTTCAAGGGCGGTCGGGTCGGCGCGTGGAAGAGCCGCCACACTCGGTACAGCGTGGCGGCTCACACGGTCTAGGTGGTCCGGCGCATCGGCCTCTGGCGGGCGCCTAGAAGAAGTAGCCGACGCCCGCGGAGAAGATGACGTTGCCCATCTCCGAGGAGGGGTCCAGGTAGATCGCCGGCTCCGTGTCGGTCTCGTTCTTCCAGAGTAGACGCTCCACGTCCACCCCGCCCTGGAGCCAGCCGCCCTCGAGGTGCAGGAAAATGTCGCCGAAGTAGAAATCCGCCGCCAGGGATCCCCCGATGCCCACCCCCTGCCATTCTATCGAGGTGCGGGTGAGGAGGTCGTTGTAGCCCTCCAGGCCGGGAACCATGTTCTGCGGCTCCTGCCCCCCACCGTAGTAGTAGAGCTGCGGGATGATCATCAAGTCTATCCAGTCGTTATAGAAGAGCGAGAAGGACGCCTGGAGCGAGAGCAGCGTGGCCGCGACGTGGAGGTCGAACTCGCTCGACATCCTCCCCGGGTCTACGTAGGGGTAGTCGAGGACGGCGTAATTGACCTGGGCGCCGAGCTTGATCCACTCCCGGATGGGGAAGAGGACCTTGAACGAGCCCCCGAAAACCTGGTGATCCAGGAATTCGTAGCTCGGTATCTCGCGGTAGTCGTACTCGGTCAGAACGACGCAGGTCATGGTGGGGAATAGGGCGACGCCGGCGGTGACCTGGATGTAGCGCTCGTTGAAGAACTCGTCCTCGGCTTGGGCGGCGGCGGCCACCAGAGTGAGCACGAGGGCGGTGACGAGGAGATGTTTCAACGGACCTCCATCCGGGGGTGTGGTGAGGTCTGATAGAGTTACGCCCCGCATTTTACCACATCTGGCCGATTCCCCCCCACGGTCAAACGTAGGGACGACCGTCCACGGTCGCCCGCATGTCCCCTCCCCCCTCCGGGGGGAGGCGCGCCTACGGGTTAGGGAGGGGGGTGCAGCGGTCCCCTCTCCCTTTCAGGGAGAGGCTCGCCTAGGGGCTAGGGTGAGGGTCGGGGGTTTGGGGGGCAAAGCGGCGGCCCGCGGTTTCCCTCTCCCTCCGGGAGAGGGACAAAGGGTGAGGGCTGCCATTGAAAAAAGCGGCGGGGACTAAAGTCCCCGCCCTACATTTAAGAGGGTCAGGGAGGGGGGCGAAGCGGTCTCCCTCTCCCCGTGGGAGCGGCGCGCCGACGGGCTAGGGTGAGGGCTGCCTTTGAAAAATGCGGCGGGGACTAAAGTCCCCGCCCTACATTTAATCGAAAGCCCTACAGGAGTTGACCGAAAATATAACCGACGAACCAACACTACAATTCGTCATCTTCCCCCAGGATTGGTCCTGGTATTATTTGTGGAGGAGGGGAAAATTTCAGCGCGACGAACCGCCGCTTCCCCACTTGCAGCACGACTCCGTGGTCCCTTTTCGGGTCCAGCTTCAGGTCTACGTCGGACACCTTTTCCCCGTTGATTTTCACCCCGCCCTGCTGGATCAGCCGCCGCGCGTCGCTGTTACTCTTGGCCATCCCCGCGTCTTTGATGACGGCGCAAATCCAGTTATTCCCGGGGGTGACGGTGAACTCCTCGACCTCATCGGGAATCTCTTTCTGGCGGAAGACGGTCTCGAAGTGCTCCTCGGCCTTGCGGGCGGCGGCGGCGCCGTGGTAGAGCGCGACTATCTCCCGCGCCAGCCGCGCCTTCGCGTCCCGAGGATTCATCCCGCCGGACGCCATCCCCTCCTCCATCCGCCGGACCTCCGACGGCTCCACATCCGTCGCCAGGGTGAAATACTTGACGATCTGCGTGTCCGGGATGCTCATCGTCTTGCCGTACATCTCCTCGGGCGGTTCGCTGATGCCGATATAGTTCCCCAGGGATTTGCTCATCTTCTCCACGCCGTCGGTCCCCACCAGAAGCGGCACGGTGATGACTATCTCCGGCTCGACCCCGGAGCGGCCCATGATGTCCCGGGTGCAGATGAAGTTGAAGAGCTGGTCGGTGCCGCCTATCTCGATGTCCGTCTCCAGCACCACCGAGTCGTAGGCCTGGGCCAGGGGGTAGAGGAACTCGTGGACCCCCACGGGCAGCCCCTCGTTGTAGCGCTGGCGGTAGTCGTTGCGCTCCAGCATCCCGGCCACGGTGTACTTGGCCGCCAGCCGGATGACGTCGCTGAAGGAGAGCTTGTCGCTCCACTCGGAGTTGAACCGGATGGTGGTCCGCTCCGGGAGGAGAATCTTGTAGACCTGCTCCTCGTAGGTCTTCGCATTGGCCAGTATCTCCTCGCGGGAGAGGGCGGGGCGGGTCTTGCTGCGGCCGGTGGGGTCGCCGATCATCCCCGTGAAGTCGCCGATGACGAAGTCCACGTGGTGGCCCATCTCCTGCATCTGGCGCAGTTTTCTCAACGGGACCGCGTGCCCGAGGTGGATGTCCGGGGCGCTGGGGTCGGCCCCAAACTTGAGCTTGAGGGGCCTGCCCTCGGAGCGCCTTTTTACGAGGCGCTTTTCCAGTTCCTCGGCGGTGATGCAATCCACCAGGCCGAAGAGGATGCGGTCCAGCTCTGGTTTGATTTCGCTCAATTGCGCGCCTTGGGGTTTCGTTTCCATAGTCGGGAGCGGTCCGGGTTTGCTGCGGACCGATTCGAAGACGGCCGGGGTTCTTCCGGGGTGATTCTATAACAACGGCGCCCCCGGCGCCACCGGGGACGGGTATGTCGTCGCCCATTAACCCGGCTCGTACCTCGCCGCGATGATGTAGGGGCGGACCTTCAGGTCCGCCCGTTTTCTTATAAGGTAGCCCTCACCCTTTATCCCTCTCCCACAGGGAGAGGGAGACCGCGGGCCGCCGTTTTAACGTTCCCGGCCTCGACTCTCACCCCAGCCCTTTCCCTAAACGTAGGGCGGGGTTTTGCCAGGGGCATAGCTCGCTTCGCTCGGTTCCTAACCCCGCCGCATAGACCCTTACCCTCACCCTGCCCTCTCCCTAAAAGGGAGAGGGGACATGCGGGCCGCCGCTTCACCCCTCTCCCCGACCCTCCCCCCAAAGGGGGGAGGGGATACATGGCAGCCCTCACCCTGGCCCGTCGGCGCGCCGCTCCCCAGAGGGGCGATGGGGGTAAATGTAGGGCGGGGACTTTAGTCCCCGCCGTCTTAACGTCCCGGAAGGGGGCGGGTCAGAGCGTGTAGAGCGAGAGGTCCTTTATCTGCCGGTTGGCGCGGCGCAGGCGACCGGCCAGCGTCTGGGCCAGCTTTATCGCCATCTCGGGGTACTTGCGTAACAGGTCCATGAACTCGTCCCGGTCCAGGTAATAGAGCTCGCAGGGGGTCATGGCGACCACGCTGGCCGAGCGGGGCCCCGAATCCAGCAGCGCCAGCTCGCCGAAGAAATTCCCCTTCCCCAGGGAGGCCAGCACCTTGGCCCGGTCGGTGTCCAGCACCTGCCGCACCTGGGCCGTGCCCTCGACGATGATGTAGAGCCGCTGACCGGTCTCGCCCTCGACGACGATCTCGTTCTCCGGCTGCACCTCGAGCCGGTGCAACAGCCCCACGATCTTTTCGAGCTGCTCCTGCTCCAGGTTGGCGAAGAGCTGAATCCGCGCCAGATCGTTGGTATCCATGGCCTCCCCCGTTCGGCGAGCCGTTCGGCAGGTTTTCTCTGCGGATTATAGAACATCGGGGCGGAGGTGAATAGGGCTCACCCCAGGCGCCAGGCGGCCAGGTCCGGGTGGTCGCGCAGGCCGGAGAGGTCCCCGTCGTAAACGACCCTCCCCCCGGCCAGGACCGCGGCGCGGTCGGCCACTTTTTCCGCGAACCCCAGGTCGTGGGTGGCGAGGAGCATGGTCTGGGGCAGCGAGACCAGGAGCAGGGCCAGGTCGCGGACCGCCGCGGGGTCGAGCATGGCCGCCGGCTCGTCCAGGGCCAGCAGGCTCGGGCGGCAGATCATCACCGCCGCCAGACAGAGGCGCCGCCTTTCGCCGTAGGACAGGCGGAACGGCGGGACGTCCGCCTTGTCCGCTAGGGCGGCCCAGTGGAGCCAGCCGTGGACCTCCTCCTCTATTTCCTCCGCCGGCCACTTCCGGCAAAGCGGCCCGTAGGCCACCTCCTCACGGCAGGAGGGGGCGAAGAGCATGTCGCCGGGGTCCTGGAACACCAGCCCGATCTTCTCCCGGACGGCCTTTTCGTTCCCCCTGGCCTCCAGCCCGTCCACTGCCAGGCGCCCGGAGTAGGGCAGCGCGGCGGGCAGGCACGAGAGAAGGGTGGACTTCCCGGCGCCGTTCCCGCCCATAAGCGCCACGCGTTCCCCGGCAGCGAGCCGGAGGTCCACGCCCGCAAGCACCGTGGGGCCCTCGGGGTAGCGGAAGCCCAGGTGTTTGATCGAGAGCGTAGAGGCGGTGGGTTCGTCAGTCAAGGTAGGTCCAGAGTGTGACGCCGAACGGCAGGATGGCGACTACCATGTAAATCCAGTCCAGGTCTCGGAGCGGGGCTCCTTTGGTGAATGTCGGCTCGCCGTCGCCGCGCAGGCACATGGCCAGCCCGAGCCTATGCCCCCGGTCCAGGCTCTTTTTGAACACGGCGCCCAGGGTCCCCCCCAGCGCCCGGCGCCGGAGGGCGCGCCCGGCGTCCGGACCCCGCAGCTCCACCGCCCGCTTCCGCCGGGCCATCTCCTCCCCCAAGAGGTGGAGCTGGAGCCAGCTCACGGCGAAGAGGCCCGATATGACGCGCGGCAGGGGAAAGCGGGCCAGGGCGATGACCGTCCCGTTGGCGCCCAGCGCGGAGACGGCGGCCCCCACCGCCAGGACGGCCACCATTCCGCGGGAGACGATGGAGGCCCACAAAAGGAGCCCCTCCCGGTAGACCGTCAGGCCGAGAAAGCTGCCGACCGGGGTTCCCGGGCCGAAGAAGGGGGTGGCGGCGGTGATGAGCGTCAGGATGCCCACGCCCCGGAGGAACCAGCGCAGGAGCCCCCGGGGTCGGGGTTTCAGGAATATCCAATTTACCAGGAGCAGCCCGGCGACGATGCCGGCGCCCGCGAGCTCGCCCGCGGGGAGTGCCGCCGCGGCAAAGGCCGTGGCTATCGCCCCGCCCAGGGCGATGTGGGGACGCGGACGCGCCGGGCCGGTTTCCAGGGTTTCGCAGGGGCTCATCGGCCCATCCCGCCTACAAAGAAAAAAGACGCGAGGCCGATTGCCGTCCCGCGCATCGAGCGTCTCCGATGCAAGCACGCAATTTTAGGCATCTCGGTATTTT
The DNA here is from genome assembly GCA_026398675.1 of bacterium. Lineage (NCBI taxonomy): Bacteria > bacterium. Next base: position 6,811 of record JAPLSK010000101.1, read on the forward strand.
TCATCTACGCGAGACCGACCCGAGCGGGGTCGGTCTTACGATGCGCAATCGCGGGCACGAAATAGCTAGGCTTTTTTCCGCGACAAGAGCTTCGCCAGGCCGAGGCCGAGGGCGAGGGTGACTGCGGCGCCGAGGATGCCGGACAGGATGGTGGAGCCGGCGGAGCCGTCGCCGCCCGCGTCGTAGTCGGGCCAGGGCGAGTCCACCAGGTGCCCGCCTTCCCCGGCGGTTTCATCCCCGCCCGCCCGCGCCACGGTCGCCTCGAGGCCGTCGGGGCAGGACGAGGCCAGGGGGCTGACCAGCGCCGCGACCAGCGCCAGGGCTCCCAGGACGATGAGGCCGATGGTGAGCCGCTTCATCGCGCCACCTCCCCTTCCGGCCGCCGCTCCAGGACTCCCGCCCCGTGCAGCACCTCCACCACCAGGGCGGTGATGACCCCCTCGCCGACGCCCACCAGGGCGTGGAATCCGACCATGAGACCGAAGACGGTCGCGGGGGGGTAGGGGGTGGAGAGGCAGATGGCGGTGGAGGTCACCGCGGAGGCGACCACGGTGGCGCCGAATCCGGCGGTGAAGGCGGCCGCCCTGCGGCGCCAGCCCGAGGGGGTTTCCCCGCCGACGAGCCGGTAGAGGGCGTACCCGACGAGGGCGCCGGTCACGCCCATGGCCAGGGTGTTGAGCCCCAGCGCCGTGACGCCGCCGTCGGCGAAGAGGAGGCACTGGAC
>JAPLSK010000102.1 GCA_026398675.1 bacterium
GCTCTAGCGGGTAAACTCTTTCCTACGTAAAAAACCCCACGCCGGGGTTTTTTCACGGACCCCCAGGTCGGGGATGCGATGGGCGGAACGGACCCAGGAACGGCCCGCGTCGGGCGGTCGTCCTCCGAGGCCCGGCGGACCTACGACCGTCTGGCCCCGGTGTACGACCTCCTGGCCGGCGCCGGAGAGGCCCGGCTGCGGGAGACCGGCCTGCGGCTCCTCGCCGTTCGGGAGGGGGAGCGGGTTCTGGAGATAGGATGCGGTACGGGACGCGCCCTGGTAAAACTGGCCGGAGCCGCGGGGGGGACCGGGAGGGTGGTCGGGGTGGACCTCTCGCCCGCCATGCTCGAAAAGACCCGGCGGCGGCTGGCGCAATCGGAGCGGGGGACGCGCGTGGAGCTCCGACCGGGCGACGCCATGGAAGTCCGCCTGGAGCGCGGCTTTTTCGACGCCGTCTTCCTCACCTTCACCCTGGATCTCTTCGACACGCCGGACATCCCGACGCTCCTGTCGCGGTGCCGGGACGCGCTGCGGCCGGGCGGGAGAATCTGCATCGCGGCCATGGACGACGACGGGAAAGGCCCGCTCCTCCGGCTCTACGGCTTGGCGCACCGGCGGTTCCCCCGCGCGGTGGACTGCCGACCGATACCCGTGCGGCGGTTCATCATCGAGGCGGGATTCAGAGTGGAGAAAAATCTGAGAGCCGACGTCTGGGGCCTGCCGGCGGCGGTCGTGCTGGCGAGGAATTGATGCGCGCAGGTCTACAGGTCATCCTCCTGGGCACGGGGACGCCCAACGCCGAGCCCGACCGGTCGGGGCCGGCCGTGGCGGTAGTGGCGGGGGACAAAACGTATCTGGTGGATTTCGGCCCCGGGGTGGTGCGCCGGGCCGTAGCCGCGGGACTCGACGTGACCGGGTTGAACACCGCTCTCCTCACCCACCTCCACTCCGACCACACCGCCGGATACCCCGACCTCGTCCTCACCCCCTGGACCCTGGGACGGGAGGCGCCGCTGAGGGTATACGGGCCGCGCGGTCTGGCGGCCATGACCGACCACCTCCTCGCCGCCTACGCCGAGGACGTCCGGGAGCGCCTGGAAGGGCCGGAACCGGCGAACCGCACCGGGCACCGCGCCCTGGCCCGCGAAATCGAGCCGGGCGTGATTCTCCGGGACGACGGCGTCGAAATCGAGGCCTTCGGAGTGGACCACGGCTCCTGGCCCGCCTTCGGCTATAAATTCACCACCCGGGACCGGACGGTCGTCGTCTCGGGGGACACGGCGCCCTGCGCCGCGCTCTTGGAAAAGGCCCGGGGGTGCGACCTCTTGCTCCACGAGGCGTACTCCGCGGCGGGGTTGGAGAGAAGGCCGCCGGAGTGGCAAAGCTACCACCGGAAAATGCACACCTCGGCCGTCGAGTTGGGTAAAATCGCGAGCGAGACGCGACCCCGCCTCCTGGTTCCCTACCACCAGCTCCGATGGGGGGCGACGGAGGAGGAACTTCTGGGGGAAATCCGCGCCGGCTACGACGGGGAGGTCGTCTCCGGCCGGGACCTGGAAATTTTTTAGGAGGTCTAATGCTGATCCGTCGAAGGGTTGACGTACAGCAGGACGTCGTGACCGAGACAGGCGCCGAAGGCGCGCACATCCGCTGGCTCATAGCCAAAGGGGACGGAGCCCCCACCTTCGCCATGCGCGAGATAGAGCTGGACCCCGGCGGCCGCACGCCGTACCACTCCCACCCCTGGGAGCACGAGGTGTACGTTCTGGAAGGGACCGGCGTGGTCGCGGGGAAGGGCGGGGAGACCCCCCTCGGGCCGGGGAGCGTGGTTTTCATCCCCGGCGGCGAGGAGCACAACTTCAAAAACACCGGCCGGGTGACGCTGCGCTTCCTGTGCCTCATCCCCCACCCCCCGGCGTAGGGGCGGCAATGCTGACCGGCATCCATTTCCTGTTGACCTACACCTGCAACTGGGAGTGCGACCACTGCTTCCTCTTCTCTTCGCCCCGGTCGGAGGGGACCTTCACCCTGGCGCGGCTGCGGGAGACCCTCGACGACGCGCGGAAAATCCCCGGCCTGGAGTGGGTGTACTTCGAGGGCGGCGAGCCCACCCTCTTCCACCCGCTGCTGGTGGAGGGGGTGCGGCTGGCGCGGGAGCGGGGCTTCCGCACGGGGGTGGTCACCAACGCCTACTGGGCGACATGCGTGGAGGACGCCAAGCTATGGCTGGCGCCCTTCATCGCCCTGGGGCTGGAGGACCTTTCCCTGAGCGACGACGCGTTCCACCGCGAGGGGGAGGAAACGCCGGGCAGGGTGGCCCTCGCCGCCGCCCTGGAACTGGGCCTCCCCGCGTGCGCCATCTGCATCGAGCGTCCCGCCGTGGGGCGGACCGGCGCGAGGGGCGAGCCGGTGGTTGGAGGCGGGAGCATGCTCCGCGGCCGCGCGGCGGAGAAGCTCACCGACGGCCTGCCCACCCGGCCCGCCGGGGAGTTGACCTCCTGCCCCCACGAGGACCTCGAGCACCCCGGGCGGGTCCACCTCGACCCCTTCGGCCACGTGCACCTCTGCCAGGGCCTCTCGCTGGGCAATTTTCTAAAAACTCCGCTCTCCGATTTGATACTCAACTACGACGCGGCGGGGCATCCCGTCTGCGGCCCGCTGGTCCGGGGCGGGCCCGCCGCCCTGGCCCGGGAGTACGGCGTCGAAATTGGAGATCGGTTCGTGGACGAGTGCCACTACTGCTACCTGGTCCGCAAGACCCTGCGGGAGAGGTTCCCCGACCTGCTGGCCCCTCCCCAAGTCTACGGCCGGGAGCCGAACGAGAAAGGGTGAGACATGCCGAACATCACCGTGGAAGGACCGCCGCTGGAAATCGCCAAGAAGCGCCTGCTGGTCAAGGCGCTCTACGACGCGGCCCGCGCCGTGTACAACATAGATGACATCATCGTCGTTATCCACGAGAACCCGCTGGAGAACGTGGGGGTGGGGGGCGAGCTCGTCGTGGACCGGCGGAAGGAAGCCGGCGAGCTCAAGAAAAAGTTCTAGAGCCCGCGACCTCGACCGGGCCCTTAACCGGGGACGCGGAGGAATCGGAGAACCTGGGGCGCGACGGGTCGGGCGGGTTATCGGGCCGAAAGACCGCCCAGCCCCCCGTGGTGTATAATCGGACGAACGCAAAAAAAGTCCGCCGGACAATGCGCCCACTCGCTTTCGTCTTCCTCCTCCTGCCGACCCTCGCCCCGGCCGGGGTCAACCTCACCACCACCCCCGTGTGGGAGTCCGGGGACCTGATCGAGGGCGACTACCCCCGCTCCACCGGCTGCGATTGGGCCGACGTGGACGGCGACGGCCGGGTGGACCTGGTCGTCTCCAACGGCAACGACATGAGCCGGGAGTACTGCGCGGTTTACCTCAACGGGCCGGACGGCCTGGACCCCGCGCCCGCCTGGTTCGGCGAGCCGCTCGAGTACCACGGCCATCTCGAGTGCTGCGACTTCGACTCCGACGGCGACCCCGACCTGGCGGTGAACATCCTGGGCGGCGGTTATCCCGACTGGACCTACGAGCACGACGCCCTGTACGTGAACCTCGGGACGACCTTCGAGACGGCGCCCTCCTGGGCGGGCGGACCGGCCCACAACGCCTTCGGCATCGCCTGGGGCGACTACGACTCGGACGGGGACGCCGACCTGGCCGTGGCCGGCGGCATTGACTACGTCGGGCGCGCGGAGCCGCTGCGCATCTACGAAAATGAGGGCGGCGTCCTGAACCCCGTTCCGGCCTGGGAATCGGAAAAAAGTTCCTACTGGATGGACGTCCTCTTCGGCGACTTCGACAACGACGGTTTTTTGGACCTGGCGGCCGCCGCCGAACACGGCTCCAACGCCATCTTCTTCGGTACGGGCGACGGCCTGGCCGCGACGCCGGGCTGGGAGGATTCCCCGGAGTGGGACACCCTGAAAATCGCCGCCGGAGACCTGAACGGCGACGGCTGGCTCGACCTCGTTCTGGCAAATAACAACCAGGCGGGCGAGGGGCAGGCGGACCTCATCTACCTCTCCGACGGCGGGATGTTCGACACCGAGCCGGACTGGGTCTCCAGCGATGTCGAGATGAGCTCCTACGCCGCGTTGGCGGACCTGGACGCCGACGGCGACCTGGACCTGGCGATCGGGGGCTGGTGGACCCCCATCCGCATTTACGAGAACCGCGGCGGCCGCTTCAGTCCCGAGCCCGATTGGCTCTCCGACTTCGGCTACGACCCGGTCACCGAGGCGCTCCTCTTCGAGGACTACGACGACGACGGCCCGGCGTCGGGGCGGGAGCGGTTCGTGGGAAACGGCTCGGCCAAGTGCTTCCGATTGTCGGTGATGCCGGTGCGCCGCGTGGACGAGGTGCGGGTGAACGGCGTCCTCCTGCCGAGGAACGTGTGGTGCTGCGGCCGCCAGGAGGGATGGGTGTCGCTGGGCGTGACGCCGCCCGCGGGCGCCGAGGTCGAGGTCCGCTACACCTACTCCACCGACCTGGACCTGGCGCAGACCGACTGGTCGAACACGGAGCCCAACGTCTTGCTGCGCAACGACGGCGTCCTGGAGCTGTACGCCTTCGAGGCGCTGCGGTGCGAGGACGGCGTGCTCCTGTCCTGGAAAGTGGGCAACGGCGCGGCGGGGGTGTACCTCTACCGCCAGGGGTTCTCGCCCACCACGGCGACCGG
>JAPLSK010000103.1 GCA_026398675.1 bacterium
CGCTCGGTTCCTATCCCCGCCGTTTAACAATTTCACAAATAAATCCGCAACCCTTTACAATCCCCTGGGGCCTTTGGTACAATACGCCTCCGCCAATGAGCAAAAGGGGTCGCCATGTACGCCGTCATCCGCACCGGCGGTAAACAGCACCGGGTCAGCGAGGGAGACCTCGTCCGCGTGGACCGCCTGGCCGGCGAAGTCGGCGAGAAGGTGGTCTTCGAGGAGGTCCTGTTCACCGGGGACAGCGAGACATTCCGCCACGGCGCGCCGGTTCTGGCCGGGGCGAAGGTTCTCGGCGAAATCGCCATCCAGGGCCGCTCCCGCAAGGTGAAGGGGATAAAGTTCAAGAAGCGGAAGCGTTACACACTCACCTTCGGCCACAAGCAGCCCTACACCTGGGTCCGCATCAAGGGGCTCGATCTCGCCCCCGCGAAGGTGGCGAAGCCCGCGCCGGCCGAGCCGGAAGCCGTGTAAAATCTTCGATCGAATCGAGGCCCCCGTGGGGGCCTTTTTTATGCGTCGGTCTACGGAAATGACGATACCCCCGGCAAGTCCCCTCGGGGGCCTTTTTTAATAAATGACCTGCGGAAACTACGATTCCCCCGACGGTCCCCGAGGGGCCTTTTTTTACGCCGCCCGCGCGCCGGGGGCGGATTGCGATGCCCCTTGCAAAGCGCGCCGCGCTCAAGTACCATCGCCGGTGGAATCAACCCCGGAGGATAACGGATGAACATCGGTTCCTACTTCGGCCCCGAGAACGTGATTCTGGACATGGAGGCCGACGACAAAAAGAGCGCCATCGCGGAGCTGGTGGACAACCTGGTCCGGATCGGCCGGTTGTCGGACCCGGAGGAGCTCATCGAGGCGGTCGTCGCCCGCGAGGAACTCTGCACCACCGGCCTGGAGAACGGCGTCGCCATCCCCCTCTCCCGCCTCCTGAAGGATTCCGCCTTCCGCAAGCGTCTCCTGGACGCCCCCGACGCCGGGGCGGTCGTCGAGGCGATAGCGGAGGCTGAAGCCTCTCTGGAATAGGGACCGGCGTCCTCCCGGACCTTGTACGAGGGCAAGGGCGCCGACCCTTGCCCGACCCGCGCTGCAAATCCACTACCGAGGAGCGGGGGAGCATGGCGGTTAAGGTTCGCGACCTCTACGAGGACAACCGGGCGAAGCTCGAGCTCACCCTCGCCACCGACGACGGGACGCTGGACCGGGAGATAAACCGGCCCGACATCGAGCGTCCCGGCCTGGCGCTGGCCGGCTATTTCGATGTTTTCCCCACCGAGCGCGTGCTGCTTTTGGGACACACCGAGAGCAGCTACCTGGCCACGCTCTCTTCGGAGGCGCGCCGGGCGGTTTTCGACCGCCTGACCCACGATTGCGGCGTCCCATGCTTCGTGGTCACCCGGGGGTACGAACCGCCCGGGGAGCTAATCGAGAGCTCGGCCACCGGCGGCATCCCCGTTCTGACGAGCCCGGAGCACACCCAGCAGGTGGTGACCGTCCTGGGGTACTACCTCCAGGAGGCGCTGGCGCCGGTGCAGAAAATTCACGGCGTCCTGGTGGACATCAACGGCGTGGGGGTGCTGATTCTGGGCAAGGCGGGCATCGGCAAGAGCGAGTGCGCCCTGGACCTGGTGGCCCGGGGTCACCGCCTGGTGGCCGACGACGTGGTCGAGGTCAAGGCCCGCTTCAACTCGGTCCTCATCGGCTCCAGCCCGGAGAAAATCCGGGAGTACATGGAAATCCGGGGCATCGGCATCATCAACGTCCGCCACCTCTTCGGCGTGAACGCGGTGCGCGACCAGAAGCGCATCGAGCTGGTGGTCCAGATCCGCCAGTGGGACGGCGGATACAACTACGACCGCATCGGCATGGACACGGTTTACCGGGAGATTATCGGCATCCGAATCCCCCAGATAGTCATCCCGGCCATCCCGGGGAAGAACCTCGGAACGATAGTGGAGTTGGCGGCCGCGAGTCACCTGCTCCGGCGCCGAGGCTACAACCCGGCCCGCGAGCTCGACACGCAGCTCCTCGAGGAGATGAACGCCAGCGCCCGGGAGGCCCGGAGGCTTTACGTGAACCTCACCGACGACCTGCAGGACACGGAGTGAGGTTGGGCCGGTTCGCCGTCGGGGTCGCGCTTTTATTTGTCGGGGCGTTCTCCTGCGCCCAGGAGGCCGAGCCCTGGCGGGGGACCCTGGACGGATTTTTCGACGCGGTGGAGGCGGGCGACCCGGAACGGGCGTCCGCTTTTTGCGACGGCGACCCGGCCGGGCTGGCGCCCTACCTGGAGCCGGGCGTGCGGCCGGAGATTGTGGGCGAACCCGCGGGTGTAGTAGCAGACCGGGTCGAATTGACCGTCCGCACGCCGGGGCGGCCGGGGCTCACCCTGGTGCTCGCCGAAAAAGACGGCGATTGGTCGGTGGCCGTGGAGGAGAGCCTGGAGTCGAGTCGGGCGTCGGCGCTCAACGCGGCCTTCGGCGGGGAGTAACCCTTGGACCGGGCGGAGGAGCTGGGGGATCGGGCGGAGGCCCTGGCGGCGGAAATTTACGAGCGCCGGGGCTGGACCGTCGTCGCCCGCGACTGGCGGCCGCACGGTCTGGACCTGCGCGGCGATCTGGACCTCGTCGTCCGCAAGGGCGAGATTCTGGCCGTGGTGGAGGTTAAGGCCCTGCGGCGGCGCGGACCGGCCGGGGGTCCACGGGAGGCGGTGACGCCGGATAAAATCCGCCGCCTGGCCCGCCTGGCGGACGCCCTCCTTGTTAGCCGTCCCGAGCTGCGGGGGCTCTACGTTCGCTTCGACGTGGTGGCCGTTCTGTGGCCGAAGGGCCGGGAGCCGGAGGTGGAGCTCATCGAGGACGCCTTCCG